>NZ_JAWRVK010000009.1:0-150377 GCF_036663575.1 Halalkalibacter flavus | reverse complement strand
AATCAGTCCGCTCGACTTGCATGTATTAGGCACGCCGCCAGCGTTCGTCCTGAGCCAGGATCAAACTCTCCATAAAAGTGTTTGATTAGCTCAAAATGTATCGCTAACGATACTTTATGTGATTTTTAAAAAAACCACTAAGAAATTAACGAGATATCATGTATCTCTTTTTCGCTTGGCTTTTGTTCAGTTTTCAAAGAACTACTTGTCACTCGATAGCGACTTGATAATCATAACATCTTACATCATCTGAAGTCAAATGTTTTTTTCGATGTTATTTTTTCGTTTTTGACGCCTCGTCAGCGACAAGTAATAATATATCATTATACAATTAATACGTCAACAATATATTTCATTTTTTTTTCAAACGATAAAAAATCTTTTCGATTCCTTCTACTTTTGTTGCAACTCTTGTACTTTCAATTAATTCTTTTTCAACTAAATGCCGTATAAGGAGCTCCAAGTCAACATAGTAGTCCTCAACCTCAGGTAGCGACATTAACTCTGCCACTGAAAACAACTCTTCACTACTATTTTCTAGTAAAGAGAGAAAATGCTGACTTCCCAACACTGTTTTTGAATGAATGGCTAGTTCTGTTGCTAATATCAGAAGCTCAATCCTCTTCTCCAGCGACTCTTCACTCTTTAATAACTCTTGATACAACTTATACGTTTGTGGTTCAATCTTTTTTACTTGCTCCCAAACTGTTACTTCCGGGTAAAAACCATGAGTAATCAAAGATAGACGAGCCAAGTGATGAAGGGAATGCATCATATTGCTAAACGCATCAAAATGATGCCCGTTATAGAATAATGACTTCCCCTCCTCAAACCTCCTTAACATTTTCGTAAACTGTATCGTCATTTTCTTCGTACGATCACCAGGGGGAAAAGAATCTATTCTTTCTTTCACATCTTTCAAAAATTCATTCCGATCAAATACAATTTTTCCGTTAATTAACCAGTCAACCAACCTTCTATGATTTCCAACTATTAAGGTTTGATACATCATCGCTTGACTAAGCGAGTGAAACGATACACGTCTTTCTCCTAACGTATAGTGTTTAACTTCCCATGAAATATTTTGATTGTGGTTAATTAGGACAATAACGACATCAAAACCGTCTGTAACCGATAAAGGCAAAAATTCTTTTTCTACTAGAAGAATGGCTAATGTCTCTTCTTCACTCGCACGGTCTTGATAAAGTTGTCGTAACAATACATCCATTTAACTCTTCCCCTCTCTATGCAATAGATCAACTATTCCATTTACAGTCAGATCTATAAGTTCCACGTAAAAGATTAAAAACTTCTCTTATGATTCAGACATACAAATTCTACATAAAAGGGGCATATCCTGCTACAGAACAAAGGAATCTTCTTTAACTGTTAACATTTCTATAAGGAAGAACCGATAAATTATATGCTATACTACTACTAGATTTAGGAGGGACTAACTATGGCATTAAAATATACAAATAAAATCAATAAAATTAGAACCTTTGCCTTGTCTCTTGTATTTGTGGGAATTCTCGTTATGTACATTGGCATTTTTTTTAGAGAATCTTACATCATTATGACACTTGCAATGTTAGTGGGGTTTCTTTTTATTATTGGTAGTACCGTTGTTTATTTTTGGATTGGGATGCTTTCATCCAAGACGATTCAAGTTGTCTGTCCAAACTGTGGAGGAGCTACTAAAATGTTAGGGCGCGTCGACGCCTGTATGCACTGCAGTGAACCTTTAACAATGGACAAGTCGCTAGAAGGTAAGGAATTTAACGAAGACTATAATCGTAAAACAAGAAAAAAATAAGTTCAAGGAGATGTCTCAGGAAGATAACAGACATCTCCTTTTTGTATAAAATAAAAAAGACACCCTCATCAATCAGAAGGTATCTTAATGCTCAACTTTCTCTTTGCACTTAGGACAAGTTCCATAAATCTCCATACGGTGACTATGTACCTTGAACCCTGTTACGTGCTCTGCTAGAGTTTCAACTTCATCTAACCCTGGATAGTGAAAATCAACAATCTTTCCACAATCCCCACAAATAACGTGATAATGATCCGATGTTACTGAATCAAATCTACTCGATGCGTCACCATATGTTAACTCTTTTACGATGCCAGCTTCCTTGAAGACGCGCAAATTATTATACACAGTTGCGACACTCATATTTGGAAAACGCCCTTCTAAAGCCTTATATATTTCATCAGCTGTTGGATGGGTCATTGATTCATATAGGAATTCTAGTATCGCATGACGTTGCGGAGTCATACGGACACGGGTGCTTTTCAAAGCATCAAGTGCATCTTGCAAACGATGTTCAGACATTGTCATGCACCTCACTTTCAAGTAACCATTCTTACTTTGTAATTAGTATAATATACAAAAAGACATTTTGTCAATCTTGCGATAAACCAACTACTTCCCCATCGCAAGAAAAGGGGCTGCATCTTTTACATCTAACAAAAATGATGTATAACGATGCGCTTGTTTACTGCTTCTTTGCTTCCTGTTTTCAAGGTCGAGACATACAGACTTCAAAGCAGCTTGCAATTCTTTTATATCCTTCTCTTCAACTCCAAATAAGAAGGTCGTATTCCCCTTCCTCCAAAATCCTCCTGAACTAGCCAACTCGGTCATTCTATATCCTTGCTTTTTTAATTTAAGTTCAACTTCATCAGCATATACATTATCAATAATACAAATGAGCAGTTTCAAAGCTCTTCCTCCATTCTGATGGTTTATACTTAAAACTATTCTGCTTTAAAGTAAGGTGTTCCTACTTTACTGTTGTATTTAAAGCTGGAGAGAGCCTTTATCTACCTAAATATATAGAAAGACTTATTCTTTTTCTAACTCCTCCTTCACGAAAGAAAGAGCCTCCGCTACATGATCTTTCACTTTTACTTTTCTCCATTCCTTGACAAGGTTCCCTTCCTTATCAATGATGAATGTTGAACGTTCAATGCCCATATACTCTTTTCCAAAATTCTTTTTTAGTTTCCAAACTCCATATTGCTCGGCCACTTTATGGTCTTCGTCTGCTAGTAATAGAAATGGTAGCTCATACTTTTCAATAAACTTCTCATGTCTAGCTACAGGGTCTGGGCTAACACCCAAAATAACAGTATCAAGGTCTGAGAAATCCTCTATCTTATCTCGAAAATCACACGCCTGATTTGTGCAGCCAGGTGTCATATCTTTTGGGTAGAAATACAAAACAATGTTTTTCCCTCGATAATCTTCTAGGGAAACCACCTCACCATTATTAGCTGGCAAGGAAAATAGCGGCGCCTCTTGTCCAATTTGAATTGTCAATTCACTCACCCTTCCAATAATTTAGTTAATAATAGCGTATCCCAAGAACTTTAAAATGACAACTATTCTTCCTTCTTAGTCACTTGCAGGACAGATGTTACGACAAAGGCTGCCGGGAGCAAGAAACCAAATAGAGCCTGTACCATAGCAATAATCCGACCAATTCCAACTGGAACAAGGTCACCATAACCAACAGAAAGTAAAGTTACTGCGCTAAAATATACAATATCTTCTATAAGATGGTTCACAGATCCTTCAACATGTGAATTCCCTTCTCTTAAAACTTCAATCCCTAACATTTCTAGCCCTAAATACAAATTAGAAAAAGATAAGATTACAGTTATATAAACGAGTAAAAGGAGTGTAAAATGCCTTAGCGAAACTGATTGGACCCCTCTGACAGGACGATACCTTAGCAACATCAATAAACTAACGACTGTCCCGACAGTGGCTATAATTAATGCTATCGATAATATCCAATTCACCATATCACCTCTTTCACAATATTTTTATGAAGCAGGTAGCTTGTATAGAATCAATCAACTTGCTCTGATCGCTTCTCTATGGTTGAATACAGACAGAAGACAATGACTACATTAGGAGGACGAAGATGAATTGGACACAATCAGAACTTTTATATAAAGAAGCACAAGAACACATTGTTGGAGGGGTTAATAGTCCTTCACGCGCATACAAAGGAGTAGGTGGTGGTACACCTGTTTTTATGGAAAAAGGTCAAGGAGCATACTTTTGGGATGTTGACGGAAACCGCTACATAGATTATTTAGCAGCATACGGACCAATCATTACCGGCCACGCTCATCCACATATTACGAAGGCGATTCAACAGGCTGCTGAGAACGGTGTTTTATACGGAACACCTACAAAACTCGAGAATCAATTTGCAAAAATGTTAAAGGAAGCGATCCCCTCTCTTGAAAAAGTACGTTTCGTAAACTCTGGAACAGAAGCTGTCATGACAACAATTCGAGTTGCACGCGCTTATACAGGCCGAGATAAAATCATCAAATTCGCTGGCTGCTACCACGGTCATTCAGACCTAGTACTAGTAGCTGCCGGGTCCGGCCCATCTACGCTTGGCACCCCAGACTCTGCAGGTGTGACAAAAAGTATCGCAAAAGAAGTTATTACAGTCCCTTTTAATGACATTGAGGCATACAAAGCTGCATTAGAAAAGTGGGGGGATGATGTAGCTGCCGTTTTAGTTGAACCGATCGTAGGGAATTTCGGTATTGTCGAGCCTGTGGACGGATTCCTAGAAGCAGTGAACACTCTCACTCACGAAGCAGGTGCTCTCGTCATTTACGATGAGGTAATTACAGCCTTTCGCTTTATATATGGAGGAGCACAAAATTACCTAGGAGTCGAACCAGATATGACTGCTTTAGGAAAAATAATTGGTGGAGGACTACCAATTGGGGCTTACGGCGGTCGAGTGGACATAATGGAAAAAGTCGCTCCACTTGGACCTGCATATCAAGCGGGCACCATGGCCGGAAACCCCGCATCAATGAGTGCAGGAATCGCTTGTCTTGAAGTATTAAAGGAAGAAGGCACTTATGAAAAGTTAGATCAATTAGGAGCATTACTCGAAGAAGGAATTCATTCTCTTGCAACTAAGCATAATCAAACCATTACGATTAATCGTTTAAAAGGGGCTCTTACTCTTTACTTCACCTCGGACAAAGTTTCGAATTATGAACAAGCAGAGAACTCAAACGGTGAGCAGTTCGGCCGCTTTTTTAAAGAAATGCTAAAGAGGGGAATTAATCTTGCTCCATCAAAATATGAAGCATGGTTTTTAACAATCTCTCATACAGAAGAAGATATTAAAGAAACATTAAGTGCAGTTGATGAGTCATTTGCATCAATGAACAAATAATTAGTCTAAGATGACTAACGTTTTCGTACTATTTGTATAGTTCGTCATACGTTAGTCATCTTTTTTTGAAATGAATATAAAAAGGCTTGATTCACACTCATATCCGTTGTATAGTACGCTTCGGTGTTCATTTTTCCGGGTATTATTGAAAGTCAATTGTAATACTATCAATATCGATGGATCTATGATTCCAAGTGAAAGATAAAGGAGTTAATGTAACATATGAAACTTGGGGCTCGAATATTTAAAACAGGGCTTGCTGTCATGCTTTCTCTATATTTGGCAATCTGGTTGGAACTTGATCCACCTATGTTTGCAGCTCTTGCAGCTGCAATTGCTGTGCAACCCTCCCTATACAGAACGTTCCAAACGATCTTGGAGCAAGTCCAAGCGAATCTTATCGGGGCCGTGTTAGCCGTAATTTTTGTTATGACATTTGGTCATGATCCCTTTGTGGTCGGTCTCGTTGTCGTATTAGCCATTTCAATTATTTTAAAAGTAAAGTTAGAGCCAACTACAATCCCGTTAGCTATTGTAACGGTTATTATCATCATGGAAAGTCCAGCAAATGATTTTATCCAGTTTGCCGCAGGGCGTTTTGCCCTTGTTCTTCTTGGCGTTTTAGCGGCCTTTATCATTAACTTACTTTTCATTCCACCAAAATACGAAACAAAGCTCTATCATAAAATTCTAAAAGCAACAGAAGATATCAATCAATGGACGATGTTACTTATTCGCCACGCAGCAGATCATCGCTCCTTAAAAAAAGATCTAAACCGTTTAGAAGAACAAATGGTCAAACTTGAGAATTTATATTTGCTATACAAAGAAGAACGCAATTATTTCATGAAAAATAAATATGGCAAAGCACGAAAAGTTGTCCTTTATCGACAAATGCTCGTTACAACAAAAAAGTCCCTATTTGTTTTAAAAAATTTAGAAAGGCGTTCTGAAGAATTAAATTTAATGACAGATGAAACACACAAAAAATTCGAAAAGCAGCTTCATTACTTAACCTCTTATCATGATCGAATTTTACTAAGGTATATTGGCAAAGCTCATTCTAGCCACTCCGAGGAATTAATTCAGAAAATGAACAAAGGGAAAGAAGAACTCATAAGTTATTATATTAGTCTGCAAAACCATTCATGTTTTGATTACAATCAATGGTTACACCTTTTACCTGCTGTTTCACAGATGATTGAGTACCAAGAACAACTTGAGCACCTTGACCACCTTGTTGATAGTTTCTTCACATACCATCAGGAAGAAAATGAGGTGAAAATTCAAGAGCGCGATGAAGAATAGCATACAAAGAGGCTCTACTTTTTTGAAAAGTAAAGCCTCTTTGTATATATAACAATAACCTAATTAATTTAACTGTTGGACTTCGAATAATTTCTTGTAACTTCCTTTTCGATTCATTAATTCATCATGACTTCCAACTTCAGCAATTTCACCATTCTCAATGACAACAATACGGTCTGCATGCGTAATCGTAGAAAGTCGGTGCGCAACAATAAAGGTTGTTCTGTCTTTAGCTAGTACTTCAAGAGCTTCTTGAATATAATGTTCACTTTCTAAATCAAGCGCAGATGTCGCTTCATCAAAAATTAAGATTGGTGGGTTTTTCAAGAAAACACGTGCAATTGCCACACGTTGTTTCTGCCCGCCAGAAAGCTTCACACCTCTCTCACCGACCTCAGTGTCATATCCTTTAGGAAGGTTCATAATAAAATTATGAGCATTAGCAGCTTTAGCCGCCGCTACCACTTCTTCCTCACTAGCATCAGGTCGTCCCATTAAAATATTATGTTTTACCGAGTCGCTAAACAAAATATTATCTTGTAGCACCATTCCAATATTGTCACGAAGACTACGCACTTTAAAATCTTTTATATCCGTACCATCTAATAAGATTTGACCAGACGTCACATCGTAAAAACGAGGAATTAAACTAATTAATGTACTTTTCCCTCCACCACTCATTCCTACAAACGCAATGGTCTCTCCTTGTTTAACGTCTAGCTGTAAATTTTTTAAAACAGGCTTTTCTTCATCATCATAATGAAAGGTTACATTTCTAAATTCAAGATGGCCACGCGCTCGATGTAAATGCTTTGAATGTGGTTCATCTTCAATATCATACTTTTCATCAACGAACTCAAAAACCCTGTCCATTGACGCAATTGATTGTGTTAGTGTTGTTGACGAATTAATAAGACGCCTTAAAGGTCCATATAGTCGTTCCATATACAATACAAACGCAGTCATTGCACCAACTTCTAGACTACCTGTAATGACAAAATAGCCAGCCACGAATATGACGAGTAATGGGGCTACATCTGTAATTGTATTTACAACGGCAAATGTTTTTGCATTCCATTTTGTATGATCGATTGCACGGTTTAAAAAATGACTATTTCTTTTTGCGAATTGCTTATGTTCATGATCTTCGAGGGCAAAACTTCGGATGACACTCATCCCCTGTACACGCTCGTGCAAATGGCCTTGTACCTCTGCTAATGCTTGTGAACGTACTCTAGTTAAATGCCTCAGCCTTGCATAAAAGTATTTAACAGAAAATCCATATAACGGGAACATCGAAATAGCAACAAGTGTTAACCAAACATTTAAATTTAACATAATGATAATAGCAATTACGATTGTAATAAGGTCTAACCAAATGTTCATTAACCCTGTAATCACAAAATTCTTCGTTTGCTCAACGTCATGAATGACACGTGAAATGATTTCGCCAACTTTTCGATTAGAATAATAACGCAAACTCAACTTTTGGATATGTGTAAATAGTTGATCTCGAATGTCATATAGAACTCTGCTCCCAATCCACTGTGCAAAATACTGTCTAAAATATTCGATAGGTGGACGCAAGAAGACAAATATAAAAAACATTACCGCCATTATTTTGAATAATAAGGAAACCTTTTCATCTTGTGACATCGCTTCAGCAAATATGATGTCATCAATGACATACATCATTACTAAGGGAAGTAACAACGGGATCCCAAATTTAAAAATCCCAATGATAATGGTTACAATAATTTCCTTCCAATACGGCTTGACGAATGCCATATAGCGCTTAATACTATTCAGCTTCGGCACCCCCTTTTTCTATGACAAAAGCCTGACTCAAATATTGAGAGCTATTTTAGAAGCTCCCAAGAGTCAGACCCTTTAATTTTAACGATATTGTAAAAACCTTTCATACCAGCTTTCAACAAATTGTGGTGCAAACGGCCCTTTTCTTTGGTGAATCCATGAGATCAATTCATCTACACTTCGTTTTAGAATATCATCTACAGCTGGCGGATAGTTCATAAGTTTCCGGTGCAGCTCATATTCATCTTCATCTAAGAGCTTAAAGGTCATATCTGGGAACACCTTAATATCGAGGTCGTAGTCAATATATTTCAACGCTTCCTCATCCCAAGTAAAAGGTGACCCAAGGTTGCAATAGTAATAAATACCATCTGAACGTATCATACCGATCGTGTTAAACCATTGTTCGGAATCAAAATAACATATAGCCGGCTCCCTTGTTCTCCAATTCCTTCCATCCGATTCCTTCACTAGAATTCGGTCATTTCCTCCAATTACAACCTTTGACGTCCCTTTAAGCACAATTGTTTCTTCCCAAATCCGATGAATCAATCCATTATGCTTATAGCTATGGATTTCAATATTACTTCCTACTTTGGGAAAATTCATAATAAACTCCCTTCCTTGCATGATTTTGGACGTCTGTAGGGTAGAGTAGTTAATTGCGTTGCCATAAAAAATTAGTTCGTCTACTCTATTCTCTACTAATAACTCTCACTTAATCACTTCATTTGGTTACATTCACTCTCTATTATAACGTCTTGTCAGTTAATTTGAAATGCAAACCTCTTTATTCGATAAAGTCTATGTATAAAAACAAGCACCCTTTGGACGAATAGCCAAAGGGTGCTTTGTTGTTTTTAGTATTACTATTGTTGGTTTGAAGAATTTTGCTGCTTACGAGCTGCCGATTGAGCGTTTTGCTGACGAACTTCTTGAGCGTTCGTTTCGCTAGCAAACTCAGTGTCTTGACCTTGAGCAGAAGCTTGGTTTTGACGGCGTACTTGTTGAGCATTTGTTTTAGATGCTTGTTGTTGTTGTTGTTGTCTATCCATTGATATCACCTCCACGACTATTAAGATGTCCGGTGATGATATCCTTTATGCAACTAAAATTTATTTTATGTTAAAAGAGAGATTCCTCCATCAACGATTAGCGTTTGTCCGCGAATCATATGAGCTTCTTTAGACAATAAAAATAATACGGTGTTGGCTAAGTCATCCGCTTCAACAATTCGTCCAGCTGGTGTTCTAGCTGCAGCATCTGCCAAGAGCTCCTCACGATTTGGAAAATGAGTTAATGCATCGGTATCTACTGCACCACCAGAAACAGCATTTACAACAATTCCTTTTTCCGCTAGTTCTACAGCTAAATAACGAGTTAATGCTTCAACCGCAGCTTTTGATACTCCAACCGTTGTATAATTTTTCAAATAGCGGATTGAACCTAACGAACTCAAACTAACGATATGCCCTCCACCTGTTTTTTCCATTCTTTTAGCTGCTTCTTGTGCACAGAACAAAAGGGCTTTGCTATTAATATCCATTGTCCAGTCCCAATGACTTTCTTCTAGTTCCATAAGAGGGCGGAGAACTCCAGACGCTGCATTATTTACTAAAATATCTAATCGTCCATACTCCTCGTCAATCTTTTCAAATAGTTCTTTAATTTTTTCAGGTTTTCCAACATTCGCTTTTACTACGAGCGCTTTTTGGCCTAGATCTTCAATTTCTTTCGCTACGTCTAACGCTGCTTGTTTGCTTCTTGCGTAATTCACAACTATATCATAGCCACGCTTGGCCAACTTAATGGCAATTAACCTTCCAATTCCTCGACTGCTTCCTGTTACTAATGCTACCTTTTGTTCCATGACCAATCCTCCATTAATTTCATCTGTACTTATTATATCGTATAGGGTGTTAACAGAACAGGAACACTAATATCAAACTTAATAAGGAGGACGATTAAATGTATGTCGGAAGAGACATGACGGAACTTTCCATGATGTCAATTGATCAATGGACAGATAAAGAGCTGGCTTATTTTCATCATGGATTACAACAAATGACCCCCTACCTTAATGCCGAAGGTGCCAGTATCCATCGAGAAATCATCCGTGAAATAGAAGCAAGAGGCGGCCTACACCAAGAAGCAACTTGGACGCAAGGTACAAAACCTCATTATGATTGATGAGGGCACTGAAAAAGGTGATTTTCCCTTTTTCAGTGCCCTCTAAGTAATGTGCGGAATCGCTACATCTTTTAGAAGCCTATTAGAGGAGTGAGTTACACACTCACGTCGAGTAGCGAATGGAGTCATCGCCACCCTTGTTTCGGACTTTTTAGACAGCGCCGTGACATCCGTGAATTCACCGATGTCTTATATAGGAATTTATCCACTTTTGCTATAAAATTAAAGAAGATATATTGCAAAGGAGTGGTCAGAAATGAAAGCGGTTGTTTATGAAGCATACGGAGATCCTACTGTTTTAACTGTTTCCGAAGTACAAAAACCAGCAATACAGGACAATGAAGTACTTATACATGTAAAGGCAAGCGGCATTAATCCGGTTGATACATATTTCAGAAAAGGGATACGTCAAGTTGAATCATTTCCTCACATCCCCCACTTTGATTTAGCAGGTGAGGTTGTTGAAGTTGGTAATGATGTAAAAAACATTCAGGTTGGCGATCGTGTCTGGGCAACCAATGCTAAAGGGGCTTCTGCTGAATTCGTCGCTGTTACAAGCAACCTTGTTTTTCCTCTTCCTAAGAAGTTGACTTTTGAAGATGGGGCAGCAATTGCTATGCCCTATATGACTGCTTATCTCTCTTTATTTAATAGAGGGCAACTAAAAGAAGGAGAAACGGTTCTTATTTTTGGAGGAGCTGGAGCTGTCGGTCATGCGGCTATTCAACTCGCTAAACATGCAGGTGCCTACGTTATTACAACTGCTAGCAATGAAGACAAAGCAGCTATTGCAAAAGGTGCGGGAGCTGATGAAGTAATTGTATACACAGTCGAGGATCTCGTGAAACGTGTGAAAGATCGAACAAAGGAAGCTGGCGTCTCACTTATATTAGATATGTCTTTTAGTGAAAATATGGAGAGAGATTTAGAAATGATTAAATTAGGTGGGCGTATTATTACGATTGGATCGCCTGTTAACAACACTCCTCCGTTAATGTGGCGTCAATTAAATATGAAGCATGCTTCACTTATCGGGGTTCTCCTCTTTACTGCTCCATTAGAAGAATTAGTGAGTGCCGGGCACTTTATATCAAAAGGGTTTGACAGTGGAGTCTTCACTTCACACATTGGCAAAGTCTTTTCTTATGAAGATGCAGCTTTGGCTCATGAATCATTAGAGAAAAAAGAATACGATGGACGGATTATCTTAGACCATACAAAGTAACAATCACAAAAGGTATGGTTATGACTTTTTTGATCGCCCGAAGCAAAGTGCGGAGTCGCTCCATCTCTGATCCTGGCTTATGAGACAACCTTTTTGTTAAAGTTTGTTTTTATGGGGAACATAAAAATAAACTTAATTAAAAGGAAAGGAGTTTATTTGATGGAAAAGGAATTGTTCTACGTCAACTTAAACCCAATTAGCATGGATACGATTAGCCCCACTAAAGTCGATGATGGACAATTGATTGAATATGAAATTGAAGCAACACCCGCTGAGAAAAAAGCATTAGAGGATTTATTACACGAGGTACAATCTCATGATCTTGAACTAGGTAACTTGTTTACGTTTCGCCATTTTGATGACGAACAAGTTGACGAAGATAAAAACGAATATCAACGAGGATTAAATGATGTATATGAAGAGCTTTATCGGCTAGGAACAGCCGAAACAAAACAAAAAATAAAAGAAATTCACATGATCAATGATGATCAGTAATAAAGCGGGGTCTGACCCCGCTTTATTACTGTACAAAAATCAGAGATGAAGCAATCTTAAAAAACACGCCCAGCATAACTCGAAGAGAATATCCTTTATATTACTTAATTTGTATAAATTGTTTTAATCGGATTGTTTTTTTCGATATATTACTCTCGATAACGTAATACTCACCTCATAAAGTAATAGTAATGGAATAATAACTAATACATCTGATAAAAAGTCTGGCGGAGTAATAAAAACAGACACACACACAAGGGCAAAATAAGCATACTTTCGTGTCACAACTAGTGCTTTAGGTGTAATGAGACCAATTTTCGTTAAAAATAAAACAACCGCTGGCAATTCAAAGAGTAAAGCAATCGGTACAGTCAACGAAAACATAAACTTAAAATAACGATCGATTGTAAACATCGTTTCAAACTGCCCATCCACCATCGACATGAGAAAGTTCATCACTAGAGGAAAGATAATATAAAACCCAAAACATAATCCTAAAATAAAGAGCAATAGGAAAATCGGAATATAAAAAAGACCAGCAGATCTTTCTTCTTTCTTCAACCCAGGCGAGACATATTTCCATATTTGGTAGGTAATTAAAGGTATTGAAAAAGTGAGTGCAACCACTACAGAAATCATCATATATGCCCAAATTACATCTACTGGACTAAGAATTGTTAATTTATGATCAATGTCTTTTATCAAAAATTCGTAAATCTCCTTAACATATATAAAAGACAAAATAAAAAAGGCAACAAACCCTAAGCCGATAATAATAATTCTAGTGCGCAATTCCTCTAAATGATTAACGACTGGCATAGATGAAGTTTGCTCCAATACTTTTCACCTCCTAAGACATAATCTGGTATTTTTTTGCTCCCAGTATAAATGCTGATGCTTTTATACTAGGAGCCACATTTTTATTATGCTTTCTTTTTTTCTCCATCATCTTGGAACGGTTCCTCAAGGCTATCGGTGAGTTCCTTTGTTCCCTTTTTAAACTCTAATAATGTTTTCCCAAAAGCATTGCCAATCTCGGGAAGTTTCTTCGGTCCAAACACCACAAGCGCAATAACTAAAATTAATATTAATCCTGGAATACCTATTGATCCAATCCCCATCTAAACGACTCCTTTTGATTAAAATTTATTTGACCTAAACTTTGACGATTTGGAACTAATCATTCTATTTTAATGAGCAGCAGGAGCTCCATGAAGATACTCTAATAACTCTTGCTTTAATTCGTTATATACGGGCTGATTGATCAGCTCTCTCCGGTCACGAGGGCGTTTGACCGGAACTTTAATAATTGTATCAATCGTTGCTGATGGACCGTTTGTCATAACGACAATGCGGTCAGATAAAAAAATGGCTTCATCGATATCATGAGTGACCATAATGACGGTATCAGTACCAATATGTTCAAACTCCCTTTCATCTGTTGTTCCTGTCGACTTCATCAAGTTTACAAGCTCATCTTGAAGTGTAGATCGTGTTAGAGCATCCAACGCCCCAAAAGGTTCATCAAGTAAAAGTACTTGCGGCTTCACTGCGAATGCACGGGCAATTGCCGCTCGTTGCTTCATTCCTCCTGAGATTTCATCAGGACGCTTATGTCGATGCTTCCAAAGTCCAACTACCGTCAGAAAATGTTCGACAATCTCATCTTTCTCTGCTTTTGTACGTTTTGGGAAAACAGCGTCCACTACCTCATAGACATTTCCCCATACCGTAAGCCACGGCAATAAAGAATAGTTCTGAAAAACAACCCCACGCTCGGGCCCTGGTCCGGTTATTCGCTTCCCATCTAAAAATACCTTTCCTGTCGTTGCCTTCTCCAGACCTGAGACAATATTCAGAACCGTTGATTTTCCACAGCCAGAATGTCCAATTAATGAGACAAATTCTCCTCTGTCAATTAACAAATCAACATTTCGAAGAACTTCAAAGTCTCCTTGTTTCGTTGGATACACCTTTCCAATATTCTGCAAATCTAAATAAGCCATAGCGCATTACCCTCCATATGTGAATCGTTTTTGAATATAATGAAATCCCCTGTCTAAAACGAGGCCGACTAATCCAATCAGTATGATCGCAGCAATTACACGTTCTAAGCTAAGTGCGTTCCAACTATCCCAAACAAAAAATCCAATCCCAACGCCGCCTGAAAGCATTTCAGCTGCAACGATTACTAACCAAGCAACCCCCATGCTTAAACGTAACCCTGTAAGAATGTGCGGTAACGTGTAAGGCAACAAAATTTTTGTCAGGTATTTCCATTTCGAAAACCGAAAGACAGCAGCGACATTGCGATGGTCTTTTGGGATGGATGAAACCCCAAAGGCAGTATTTACAACGGTTGGCCAAAGTGATGTGATAAAAATAATAAAAATCGTTGCTGGACCTACTGATTGGAAAACAGCTAATCCAATAGGGAACCATGCTAATGGTGAAACAGGTCTTAACACTTCTACAATCGGTTCAAAAATCTGTTTAAAAAATGGAGTTACCCCCATTAGAATTCCCAATGGTATGGCTACAAGGGCACCTAAAATAAATCCCGTGAATACTCGTTGCAACGATGCGGCAAATTGAAGGGCAATTCCTTTATCATTCGGACCGTAATTGTAAAAAGGGTCGGATAGAATTGACCATAATACACCAAAAGTACTGATTGGACTTGGTAACGATTGGGCTGAGAATCGGCTGGCAAGCTCCCAGAGAAGAACAAGAATCGCCACGCTCCCAACTAAGTAGCCTAATTTCCGTAAGGCATCCTTTACGTATGGGGGAAGGGCAAAGCCCTTGCCTGTACTTACTGAACTAGCTTTCACATTGTGTTCTAATTGTTTACTCATATTAAGCACCTCCATATTGCTCTAGTGATCCAGCTGGATCTTCCGGGTCAAAAATTGCGCCATCGATTTTCAATTCAAAAGGCTTCATATCATCGTCAGGAATTGCGATGTCCATTTCGGCTGCAACTTCTTTATAAAGGTCCTGCATGATTAATTTGTTTGCAATTTGCTCGTAGTCTGGATGGTTATTTAAATAGCCAAACCTCACATACTGGCTCATAAAGAACATGGCATGGGATTTCCTTGGGAAATTCACGTTGCCCCCTTTATGGAAGAGCATATAGTCATCCGTATAGACATGTTCGCCTAAATCACCTCCAAGATTGTATTTACCGAGCAGGCGATTTTCGATTTCTTCTGGTGGGGCGTTGACATATGCTTGATGCCCAATGACTTTCGCCGCTTCTTTGCGATTATCTAGATCATCAAGCCACTGTGAAGCTTCAAGAATGGCTTTCATGACTCCTTTCAGTTCATCTGTTCTTTCACTAAAGTTCTTATTAAGAACAAGCGCTTTTTCAGGGTGATCTTGCCAAATGTCTTGAGAAGATATATGAGTGAAACCAATATCCTGGCGAACACCGACTCCGTTCCAAGGTTCACCGACAGAGTACCCGTCCATGTTCCCTACTTGCATATTTGAAACCATTTGCGGTGGTGGGATCGTAATAATTTGTGTTTTGGACTGTTCAATGCCGACAGCGCCCATCCAGTAGCGTAACCAGAGGTCATGGGTTCCACCTGGAAAGGTCATCGCAAATGTTAACTCACGTTCAACCATCGCGCTTTCGATCACATTCTTTGCTGCTTGAATATCACGGAAACCAGCCTGAACAAGATCTTTCGAAAGGGTGATTCCTTGTCCATTTGCATTGAGCAGCATTGCAATCGGCAACTCGCTACCAGCTGCTCCACCAACCCCTGTATAAACAGAAAATGGCATTCCGAAAAGGCAATGAGCTGCATCTAAGTCTCCACTTAGTAACTTATCTCGTACTGAAGCCCAGGAAGCTTCCTTTGTTACTTCTACATCAACACCGTATTTCTCATAAAGTCCTAATTCCTTAGCCATAACAACAGACGCACAATCAGTCAGTGGGATAAATCCTATAGTTATCTTTTTTCCACTCCCTGTCGTCCCGCTATTCTGTGGTATCGTACTTTCTTGACTACTACCACATGCTGCAAGAAACGCGCTTGGCACCATTAATGCAGCGATACCTGCCATACTAGATTTTTTCAAGAAATCTCGTCTAGTAAATGATTTACTCATTGAATGTCCCCCTTTCGTAAAACGATACTCTCTCTTTTGAATTTTGAAGATTCAGATAATATCATACAGTAATTCCCTCCACTTTTTTTTGCATAAAATGAAAAAGCCGCAAAGGCATAGTATTGTCATAGATACTGTCCTTCGCGGCTTCGTTGCCGAGTTACTCCACCTTCGTTGATGGAAGTCATATACAAACCAATTGTTATGGTTGACAGTTTTTCCTGTCATTAATTGAACACGTCACTGTGTCAATAGGCGTCTTCATTGATCGCCGTTGCTTACCCATAGGTTATAACGATTTATCTCTTCCGTCAACAAAGCCTGATAGAAAATGTAACAGATTTTCAACTAAAAAGTAATTCTGTTGTTATAATCCAATTTGAAAATAAGGTATTTTAAATGCATCTTATGTAGTTAAATACCCGACTATTTGAAATTCAAAGACATACGGGGAGGTGGTTGGAAATGATAGATCGATTTCTTTTGTTTATAGATCCTGAAGTTAAAGACTATTATAAGCCAACTGATTCTACAAACCTGGGTAGCAGATTACAAGATCTTGGTTATCGTGTTATCAAAACTACGGATGTATCAGCTGTTAGTACGTACATTCATCAGGTCGATGCCCTTATTATTTGCTCATCGATAGCAAATATCAAAACTTTTGCCAAACAATCCCTTAATCATCGTTCTCTTCCCCTAATTTGGTGGTTCCACGAGGGTTCGTCCCTTATGGATGAAATATGTGAACTAGAAATTGACATTGATGCTTTGCTATGTTCAAACATGAGTAATAAAGAAATCCATTGGTCTCTTCATTTATGCTCGAATCGTTTTCTACAGCGTATCCAATGGCAAAAAGAACGAGAATTGTTACTCTCAAAATTAGAAGAACGAAAACACCTCGAAAAAGCTAAAGCGATTCTTTGCGAATTAAAAAAGATTTCTGAGCAAGAAGCATACGACTTTATACGCAAGCAAGCGATGGACGAACGAAAACGAATGGTCGATGTAGCAATTTCGATTATTACAGCTTATCAAATACTAGTGGCTAATAAATGAGGAGGATAACAAATATGATGAATTCTCTGCTAAAAGAAGTAGGTCGTGGTAAAAGAGGCTCTAGGGATTTAACCTATGATGAAAGTGTACAAGCAGCGGAGTTGATTTTAAATGGTGCGGCTACACCCGCTCAAATTGGTGCTTTCCTCATTGCAGAACGAATTAAAATGTCATCGCCAGAAGAAATAAAGGCCTTTATTGACGTATGTCGATCAAAAAGCAAGATCCACCCCATTCCTGGAGGATTAGATTGTGCTGGACCGTATGATGGAAGAAAGAAATCTTTTTATTCCACTTTTCCTACAGCATTTGTTCTATGTGCGAGTGGGGTACCCGTAACATTACACAGCAGTCCATCCCTCCCGCCAAAAAATGGCTTAACTTTACATGGTTTATTGAAAGGATTACAGGTTGCTTCTGAACAATTGGACATAACATCTTTACTTAAAGCCGCAGAACAAACTGGATTTTTGTTTATCCCTACAGAAAAATGGTGTCACCCCTTAGCTCAATTACGTTCAATCCGAACAGAGATTGGAATGAGGACATTGTTAAATACGGTTGAAAAATTACTCCGGCTATCGGACGCGCCTTTTATGACACTCGGTATCTATCATGGAACCATCATTGACAAAGTAATTGAAGTTCTGCGCCGAACTGGTGTCGAAAAGGGGCTTGTTATTCAAGGTTTAGAAGGCTCAGATGATATATCAGTTGAACGTATTACGCGGGTACATTGGGTTACAAAAGAAGAAACAACACAATTGATCATCGATCCTGAACTGATGGAATTACAAGTTCATTATCCTGACATTCAGTGGTCACTAAAACACCAATGCGACATAATTTTATCTGTCTTACAAGGAAAAGCCGATCTTCCCTATATCAATACGGTTCTCTTGAATGCAGGCGTACGTATTTGGCTATGTGGAAATGCACAGTCAATTGAAGAAGGAATCTACCAAGCAAAGTATATAATTGACAACGGTTATGCTTTACAAAAATTTTCATTATGGAAAGACCTGGTACAAAACAACTCTTCTAAAAAAGTTATTATTTCATTACAATAAGAGCTCTAACTACCAACTATAACACCTTACCATTATCCTAGATAAATAATAATATTTATATGTAAAGGTGTCTGACCCCAACTTAACTGCATACAGAGAAAATCTACACATTAGACCCCATTTTTTCACTGTATATAGTTTCAGAGGGGTCTGCTCTTAAAAATTAGACTTAGACTGTCCCCCATCTACATTAATCGTTGCGCCTACAACCCAACTTGCTTTTTCGGAGGCTAAAAATGTTACAACATTAGCTACTTCATCTGCTGTTCCAAATCGTCCTGCAGGAATTTCATCTTGAACAAATTTGTTTATTTTTTCTGGATTTTCATCCAGCCTTCGCTGCCAGTTTCCTGATGGATGTAGGATTGAACCTGGTGCCACTCCATTAACGCGAACCCCATCCTTTATTCCTTCATCTGCTAATGCTTTTGTGAAGCTTATCATTGCCGCCTTTGCGCTGTTGTATGTTACTTTACCGCCGGATTCCCTTCCAAAAATAGATGATATATTGATAATGCTTCCAGCTTGTTTTTCTTTTAAATAAGGCAGAACAAGCTTACTAAAATGCACAGCAGAGAAATAATTTAATTCAAATGCTTCATGAAATAATGCGAGTTCCGTTTCAGCTGTATTCGAACCATTACTTCCCCCTACATTGTTGATAAGGATGTCAATTGTTCCAAAGGCAGCTACTACTTTCTCAATAACTTGTTCTCTTTCTTTTTCTATTGTCATATCTGCCTGAATTGTTATAATGTTTTCTTTTAACTTTTCTTGCACATCATTCAGTGCTTCTTTCCCCCTTGCTACAATCGCCACTTTTGCTCCTTCTTTATGAAAAGCGGAAGCAATTGCGTAACCGATACCTTTCGAACCTCCCGTAACAAGAACTACTTTATTTGTTAACTGCAAATCCATTAGAACCCCTCCATTTTACAATAACGATTTCTGAATTATTTTCTGATGCGAAACGGGGAACGCATACTTTTCAATTTCTTTTATTGAAATCCACCTTCTTGTAGCTTGTCCACCATCGGGTTGACCACTTACTCGCCCTTCATAAACTGTGATATTCCATATCAGATGGGAAAAAGCATGTTCAACCTTTTGGATTTGTTCACCCAATTCAACTTGTATATTATAAACTTTCAAAAATTGCTCTTCCACAGACAATTGATCTGTAACTTCAAAGTTAGGAAATTGCCAAAGCCTAGCTAATAAGCCTGTTTCCGGTCGTTTTTCAATCATTACCTCTCCACGCTCATTACGAAGAACTATTGCGGCCATTTGCTTCGATGTTTGTTTTTTCTTTTTTGACTTTATCGGGAGTTCCTCTTGTTTTCCTTGATCATAAGCCCGGCAATGCTCCCTCACTGGGCATAGTAAACACCCAGGAGACGTAGGTGTACAAATAAGCGCTCCTAGCTCCATTAAACCTTGATTAAATGAAGATGGATCTTCCTTGGAGACAAGATCATATAATATTTTTTCAAAAAGTTTTCTCGTCGAAGCCTTTGCGATATCTTCGTCAACCAATAATACTCGAGAAAGGACTCGCATTACGTTTCCATCTACAGCAGGCTCCGGTTTACCGTAAGCGATACTTAATACAGCTCCAGCGGTGTATGGTCCAACTCCTTTTAAAGAAGAAATTTCCTCTCTTGTATTCGGAACCTCACCCTCATACCGCTCTACCACTTCACGAACAGCAGTCTGTAAATTACGAACACGAGAGTAATAACCAAGACCTTCCCATGCTTTTAATATTCGATCTTCCTCCGCTTCAGCCAATGCTTCGAGGGTAGGAAACTCTCTCATAAATGCATTGTAATACGGGATAACTGTCTCTACTCTTGTTTGCTGCAACATAATTTCTGAAACCCAAACTCGATAAGGGTCTTTCGATATTCTCCATGGTAGTTCGCGTTGGTTCTCTTGAAACCAACTAACTAACTGATGCTGAAATCCTGTGATGTTAAAATTTCTCAATTGCTTTTGTTCCAATGTAAAATCACTATTCCTTCCTTTGAAAAGCCCAGCAGTGTATTTTATCTGCTCCACCTTCAATTAATGGGACCATCTTGCTGAAAATCAAATGTTCTTTTGAGCGACGTAACTTTTTTAAAATTTGGTAATGCGAAGTCGTTGGAACTTCGTACATCTCTACATAAAGATGTGGCTGATCGTCGGCAACATACCACTGAATATTTGTTGCTTCAAAATCTGGAAGTACATCCATAATCTCTTTCATTACTTGCTCATATTCACTGATGCAACTTTTATTCACTTTATATTCCATAAAAATCTGTAAAGGTTTCGTCATTTCTTTTAATCTCCCCTTTTTAAACAATGTCATTTCGGGTATAAATAAACTATACCATGTTTTAGATCGATAAGGAGGTATCTCACACGATGGATACAGGTACTCATGTAGTAATGGGCGTTGCTCTCGGTGGATTAGCAACTTTAAGCGCAACAATCGCAAACGATCCATTGCTTCCCACGTCGGTCATGATAGCTACAATCATCGGTTCTCAAGCACCTGATTTCGATACAGTATTAAAATTACGAAATAATGCTGTATACATACGAAACCATCGTGGAATTACACATTCCGTTCCAGCCATCTTTATATGGCCTCTTCTAATTACAAGTGGTATTTTGATGATCACACCAGAAACTAACTGGTCTATCGTATTACTTTGGTCTTTTATTGCTGTTTTTCTTCATGTTTTTGTCGACATATTTAATGCATACGGCACGCAAGCTCTTAGACCATTTTCAAACAAATGGATTGCTCTAGGCATAATTAACATCTTTGATCCGTTTATTTTCTTTAGCCACCTTGTTGCATTTGGCATATGGGGACTTGGGTTAGCGCCACCAGGCCCGACCATCTTGCTATTATATTTTGTGTTAATTGGGTATTATATTTGGCGAATTTGGGAGAAGCAGCGCGTCGTTAATCATGCAAAGAAATTGCATCCAGATGCTAGTCATGTTTTTGTCTCTCCTACAATTAGGTGGAATCAATGGCATGTTGTTATTCGAACTCCTGAGATTATGTTTGTAACAGAATCTCGAAATCATCAAATCGAATACTTTGAGCAATATTCATTTGATCCGATTCCAGATATTCCAGTTATTAATGAAGCCAGAAAAGATCCAAATTTATCAGCATTCTTATCTTTTTCACCTTCCTATCGTTGGGAAGTTGAAGATAAGGAAAATGATATTACGGAAGTACGTTTTGTTGATTTACGTTATCGAAGTAAAGGACATTATCCATTTGTAGCAATAGTCCAACTTGATGGAGACTTAAATATTTTAAGTTCCTACACCGGTTGGGTATTCAGTGAAGAAACACTTCAAAAAAAATTAAACATTGTTACGGAATAAAAAAGAGGAGTTGTCCCCTTTCAGGTCTAAACGGACCTTCTGGGATACTCCTCTTCTTAATGCTTCCTCTCGTCGTCTTTATTCAAATGAGAAAATTTTTCTTTACTTGGGTTGTATTTATGTAAAAAAGGTCCATATTGGCTAATCCATTTAGTAACAATCTTTTCCGTTTGATCCTGCCCTTGATAAGACCATCCACCTTTAGCACGGGTTGTTTCAAAATCTTCCCATAAACTTTCAACCCACGTTCTTGCTTGTGATACTGTAATATTTGAATTTACAGCTAATAGCTGTTCAGTTAACCGTTGAAATCTGTCCTCCACACCTTTTCCTCCTTTGACAAAGTTTACGTCTCATAACTTATTTGTGCGTGTTAATAATACTACTGAACACGTTGGAAAGGGGGGTCCATCAATGCGAAACAAAGCAAAAGGCTTTCCAAACCATATTAAGTTCGAGGGGAATTCACCAAAAGACATTAGAAACAAAAATGAATCCAAACGTGCAGATTTAAGCATTAATACGAGACCTAGAGATCGTATGAGAACCACTGATGGTGATACGAACAATTAATTGAATTTGTAATTAAATAATGAGTTTAATTACAACCAACGTTTCTGGAGGTGCCAACCTATGGGTAAGAGGAGTATGAATTTCCAAGCTGGACAAGAATATAAAAGTCCATTTGATTCACCTCGTGCAAGTCCAAAGCACGCTTCCAAACAAATAGGCGGAGAAACTCAAATGAGTCAAACCGATATTAAAGTTCGATTACACAGAAAAGCAGAAACAAGATAATTTACATTTAGAAGGAGAAGACATTATTCTTCTCCTTCTTTTTTAACAAATAATGAAATAGGAACAGCCTCTAGATTTGTTTGATTATCCCTGTAACCCCACGCAAAATAGCCATTCATATAAGAAATTTGAAACGAGGATCCCCCTTCAATTTCATAAGTCTTTCCCGGTTCAAAATCATCAGGATTTAATAAATAAGCTTTCGCTAAAAGTACACGGCGCTCATATACAGCAAATTCATTTGACATTCCTAATTGTTCTGCTTTTTTTGCCTTTTCATTCAACCGTGCGATTTCAGTTCGTAGTTCATATTCTGTCATTTGACTAAATCTTTTTTGTTGTTGTTCCATATTTACTATGTCCCTCCGTTCATCCTCTTTCATTATAGTTGAAACTTACCTTACAAACAAAGGAATTGGTTACAAGAAGAAAGAGAGAATGAAACCAATTACGCCAGATATTCCGGCATAATAAAGCATTGGTAGCATCGTCATTCGAATGATAACTCCTTCTTTTCCAACAAGCCCAACCACTGAAGCAGCAGCGACGACATTAACTACGCAAATCATATTACCTGCATTCGCTCCGAGTACTTGCAGCCCTAAAATCAGCATTGGGTTTAAACCTGTTTGATCCGCTACATTAAACTGAAATAATGAGAACATCATATTACTAAATGTGGCACTTCCTGAAATAAATGAACCTAATGCTCCAATAAAAGGAGCAACTAGCGGCCATCCATCTCCTAAATATGCAGACGCTTGATATGCTAGTTCAACAGGCATACTGTCTAGTCCAGCACCGTTCACTCCAGAGTTAATAAATATTCTTACCATTGGAACAGCAGTAAATAGCGTAATAGACGTACCAATCAACGCTCTTACTGATACTCCAAATGCCATCTTAAAAGAAGAAAACTTCATACGGTGTAGGAAATAGGTTAAAGCAACCACAAATAAGAAAACAGTCCCCGGTAAATATAACGGTTGAAAATTCGCACTAATTTCACTACCTAGTATATTTTCCCAACCAATAATGAAACTTAGTAACCAGCTTTTAAGTGGCAATACATCAAGGCGTGTTAATACTAAAACGATGCCAAGTAAAATATAGGGAAGCCATGCAAGCGTAAGTGCCATCGTCACTTGTTTTTTACTTTTTTCTACAGAGATAGAACCAAGCCATTCTTTGTTCCATGTTGCCTCATCCCCAAAATCCCACGTCTCAGCTGGTAAGAACCAACGTCTTTTTAACGCAAATAAAACAAATACTAACCCAGACAGTCCCCCAATAATTGCTGGAAATTCTGGTCCAATAAAAGTCGCCACAAGTAAAGCCGGAACTGTAAAGCTAAAGCCAGCAAAAATAGCAAACTTCCACATGACTAGACCTTCTCTCCATGAACGTCTCTCTCCAAAGAATCTAGTTAGCATAAGAACTAAAATGAGCGGCATAAACGTCCCAACAATAACATCGATTTGCATAACTTGCGACGCTAACATTCTAAGAAAATCTGTCATATTTATTCCTTGTAAATAAACAGCAGCAACTGGTGCTAAATCAGCTCCTTCCTGTAGTCCTTGCTGAACTCCAACAATAACAGGGGTTCCAACTGCACCAAACGAAACTGGACTACTATCTGCAACTAGCGCTAATACAACAGCAGCTAGAGGAGGAAAACCAAGGGCAACTAACAAAGGAGCAGCAATCGCTGCAGGAGTCCCAAAACCAGCTGCTCCCTCAATAAAAGCACCAAACAACCAAGCAATAAGAATAACCTGAACTCGACGGTCGTTGCTGATTCCTAGAAAGCTGTTTCGAATCGTATCAATTGCCCCACTTGCTTGCAATGTATTTAACAAAAGAATAGCTCCAAATACAATATATAAAATTGATAAACCGATCAATACCCCTTCGATAGAAGCAGCTGCAAGCTGAGTCACAGGAACCCTCCAAAAGAAAAAGGCGATAGCTCCTGTAACAATCAAACTAATAGGCATTGCTTTCATTGCTGGCATTCTTAACAAGACCAAGAATACTAATACGGCAATAATCGGTGTTAAAGCAATAATTGTTACCATTTCCCCCACCCATTCCTATAGAACTTATGAATAGTATAAGAACACTTCTCATTATTATTATACACAAAGTTTGTTCAATATTTCACAAACTTTGTGTATAAAAAAAGGAGATTCAATTGTCTCCTTCACTTATATATTGTTCGATTACATCCATTGGAAA
This sequence comes from Halalkalibacter flavus, assembly GCF_036663575.1. NCBI lineage: Bacteria > Bacillati > Bacillota > Bacilli > Caryophanales > Bacillaceae > Halalkalibacter > Halalkalibacter flavus. Next base: position 125,412 of record NZ_JAWRVK010000009.1, on the reverse strand, counting down.
TCCTTTGCGATACAGTTGCTGTTTCAACCGTTGCTCATATTCCCACCCAGTATATTTCCCTTCAAGCTTTCTTTTAATCTTATCACCCTGAAAACAAATCGCTTCCCACTCTTCCGTAAGCTCCTCAGGAAAATCAACTAACTGAAGTGCTTCTGCAATAACCCTCTGTGAATAACCTTTTGTAACCAGTTGATTGGAAAGTTTTTCTTTAAAAGCTTTGCTACTTACTTTGCTACTTTTCTTTGATTGCTGTTTTTTTAACCAAGTTACGATTTTTTCCTTTTGTACTTCTTCAGAAAAAGAAGCCAATGCTGCTTCAATGACTGCATCGTTCACTCCTTTTTGCAAGAGCTCTTGCTTAAGTTTTAAGGGACCTCTCATTAAGGTCAGTTGCTTTGACCTAATATAAGCATGTGCAAATTCCTGATCATTCAAGAATCCCTGCTGAAGTAATTCATATATCACTTCATTAATATGATTCTGCTCTTTTTCTTTTTTCTCTAAATACTGTTTCATCTCATGAACAGACCGCATACGGTAAGAAAGATAATTTATAGCTAGGTTATACGTTTTTTTCTTCTCATCTTCATCAATTAATTGTATTAACGTATCCTCATTAATTTCTAAACCTTTTGTTAAACGGTGCTTAATTAATAGGTCCTCATCAACACTAAGGGCATATTCTACAGAGTGACCTTTAGTTAAAAATACATTATATCGACTTTTATTTCGTTTCTGAATTTCAATTTTGGCTATAACTGCCACTAATCTTCACCCCCAACTTGATTGCTAAAAAATTTTGCCAAACATTCCCTATTACACGTAAACTAAACATAATATCAACGAAATAAAGCATTTATTACAGGAGGGTAACGGGTATGAATATTGTGATTGCAGGTGGTACAGGATTTATTGGTAAGAAACTATCTGACTTATTAATTAAACAAGGTCATTCCATTTTCATTTTAACAAGAGATGCCTCTAATAAACCAGTCAAACCTTCTGTCCAATATATAGAGTGGCTTCATAAAGATGCAAAGCCTGAAGATAACTTAGGTCAGGTCGATGCTGTGATTAACCTTGCGGGAGAATCCATTGGCTCAGGAAGGTGGACACATCAAAGAAAGAAAAAGATTCTCCAAAGTAGAATTGATTCTACACAAGCGATCATTAATCTCATTGAACAATTGCCAAACAAACCAAAGGTCCTCGTTAACGCCTCAGCCATTGGTTTTTACGGCAACTCATTAAAAAAGACTTTTACAGAGAAATCCGAACCTACCGAGAGTAACTTTCTCTCTGCGGTTGTAACAAAATGGGAAAATGAAGCTAAAAAAGCCTCTAAATACGGGGTTCGAGTAGTTTTTTGTAGACTAGGTGTAGTGTTAGATCCAAATGAAGGTGCTCTAAATCGTATGCTCCTTCCTTATCAATTCTTTATCGGAGGCCCACTCGGCTCTGGCAAGCAGTGGTTAAGCTGGATTCATATTGACGATGCCATTCGTATGTTTTCCTTTGCAGTATGTCAATCAGATATAGTTGGAGCCTTTAACGTAATAGCACCTTCCCCTTGTCAAATGAATGAATTTGGTAAGACGTTAGCTCGCGTACTAAATAGACCTCACTATTTCCCTACCCCTACGTTTGCATTACAACTACTATTAGGTGAAATGAGTACTCTTGTTTTGGACGGGCAAAAAGTAATACCCCAAAAAGCTATTTCACAAAAATATTCATACTTATTTCCTACACTGCCTTCTGCTTTAGAAGACCTTCTAAAACAATAACGAAATGGTAGATTTTTTCACGAAAAATTTATAAAAAATAGGTATCTTTTTTCGAAAAAAACATTTAATATATAGAAGGATTCAAGAGTAAATGAGCGAATTATAGTCTTAACAGATTGTTTCATAAGCATAAACACACTAGAATACCCTATATAGCTTAATAAACGATTAAATAAGCATTGGGAAGGCAATTGGTGCGCCACCAGCTATGCTGGTTCTAGTGGGTTCGATTCCCACCCCGAATTTGATACGCAACATTATTAAATTCGAGGGTGGAACGATTCTGCCCTCATCAAAAAGGAGGGCTTTTTGTGATTTTAAAAAAACGAGACGTCGCAGATTGTCATGCTTTGTTCGAATTGTTAGTGGACCCGGCCGTGTTTCCATATGTTCGTCAGAAGGCATATTCATATGATGAATTTGTGTTCTTAACAAAACAGACAATTGAAGCAGAAGAGCGCGGCGAACTCATCTCCCGTACAATTGTCGATGAGTGGGGCGCACCAATTGGAACGATTAACTTATTTGATATTTCCAATCAAAGTGGATTCTTAGGAACTTGGATTGGGAAACCATACTTTGGAAAAGGGTATAATAAAGTAGCTAAAGATGCATTCTTTGAAGAGCTCTTCTTCTCTTGTGATATCCAAACAGTTTTTATGCGGATTCGGAAAGAAAATGTAAGGTCCTATATGGCTGCAAATAAATTACCTTACTGTACACTCGCTAATGAATTTAGACGAGATATTTACGAGCAAATTAACGAAAAGGAAGACGTCTATAACCTTTTTCAAATTGAAAAAGACCAATATCATCTTCATTTAATGAGAACAACGCAAGATGAACTAGAAATAAAAGAAGCATAATTGCGATTAACTTTCATTATTTTGTCCATACTGGTATTAACCTTATAGAAAGTGGTGGTCAGTATGGAAAGTAGAAAACGTCGAGCTCAAGAAGAGCGAAGCACATTGCGTAAAGCCCAAGAAGTTCGTTATGGATCAGAGTTTAGAGCTGCTGATCGCGCTGCAAATAGAAGTAAATCGTAATTAAATAATGATCATTTAAAGAGGAAAACACCTAAAAAACAGGTGTTTTCCTCTTTATTTTGTTTCTTCCAAATATTTTACACCTCTTTAAACCCTTATAAAACAAGGGTTTCCTTCATCAGATTTAGTCTGTCTTTTTCAATTAGTTAGAAAACTTAACCATTTAGAAGCAATTTCAGCAATGACTGTTCCCACATACCTTAATCCCATTTAATCGTGTCTCACGCTCATTAATCCCACTTAAGCTAAGTTGCGTCGTTTCAAGACTGCCCTTATGATTAATGAGTAAACAAAATTTGGATGCAAGGGGGATACCAACATTAAAAGTCAAATGGCTCCTGCTCCTATAAAAACAGGATCGGTTCAATTTCTGAAGCCTTCTGTTGAAGACGGAGCAGCGATGTGGGAATTAGTTAATGAGTCAACACTCGATCAAAACTCTGCTTATAAATACATTATGATGTGTGAATTCTTTGCAGAAACATGTGTTGTCGCGAAGGAAAACGATCAAGTCGTTGGATTCGTCACTGCTTTTATTCCTCCAGAACGACAAGATGTTGTGTTTGTTTGGCAGATTGGTGTTCATTCTTCTCAAAGAGGAAAAGGATTGGCTTCAAAATTACTACATGAATTAGTACAACGAGAAGGTTGTAGTGAAGTAAATTATGTTGAAGCAACCGTTACACCGTCAAATGAAGCATCACAGGCGTTATTCCGCCGCTTAGCTCGTAGTTTTGAAACCATATGTGAAGTAAGTGAATGTTTTGCAGAAGATTTATTCCCTGAAGAGGGGCATGAAAAAGAACTTACTTTCCGTGTTGGTCCGATAAAAACTAAGTAACACCTTATAAGCTAGGTTAAATGAAATAACAAAAATACATTACCCGGTATAGGTATTATTAGGAGGAAAAAAGACGATGAGTCAAACAGATATGACGATTTTTGAAAAGCTTGAATCTGAGGTACGTAGTTACTGCCGTAGTTTCCCAACTGTCTTTACGAAAGCAAAAGGCTATAAAATGTGGGACGAAAAAGGAACAGAATACATCGATTTCTTTTCAGGTGCAGGTGCATTGAATTACGGTCATAATGATCCTACGATGAAGGCAAAGTTAGTCGATTATATCTTAAGTGATGGCATCACACATTCGCTTGATATGGCGACAGCTCCAAAAGCTGAATTTTTAACAACTTTTAATGACGTAATTTTAGAACCAAGAAATCTCGATTATAAAGTAATGTTCCCTGGACCTACAGGAACAAATACTGTTGAAAGTGCATTAAAATTAGCACGTAAGGTCACAGGACGTACAGATATTATTAGCTTTACAAATGGCTTCCATGGTATGACAATTGGTGCCCTTTCAGTTACAGGTAATGCGTTCAAACGTAAAGGTGCTGGAATTCCATTACAAAATGTCGTAACAATGCCTTATGATAGCTTTGTTAATGACAACCTCGACACTCTGGAGTATCTCGAGCGTTTCCTAGAGGATGGAGGTAGCGGAGTTGAAATCCCTGCTGCAATGATCCTCGAGACAGTCCAAGGTGAAGGCGGTATTAATGCTGCAAGCTTCGAGTGGTTACAACGTGTAGAACAAATTTGTAAGCGTTGGGGCATTCTGCTTATCGTTGACGATGTTCAAGCAGGTGTTGGTCGTACTGGAACATTCTTTAGTTTTGAAAAAGCAGGAATCAAACCAGATATCGTTTGTATGTCAAAATCAATTGGTGGATACGGTTTGCCACTAGCTATTACCTTGATCCGTCCAGAATTAGACATTTGGGCTCCTGGTGAGCATAATGGTACATTCCGTGGAAACAACCACGCATTTGTTACAGCTACTGCCGCTCTTTCCTATTGGAAAGATGAGAACTTCGAAAAGAATATTCAAGAGAAATCAGAACGTATTTTCAAATTCCTAGAGAGAATTGTTGCTGACTATCCTGAGTTAAAAGGAGAAGCTAAAGGTCGTGGTTACATGGTTGGAATTGCTTCAGAAGTTGAGGGATTATCAGGTCAAATTGCAGCTGAAGCATTTGAGCGCGGTTTGATTATGGAAACATCTGGACCAAAGGATGAAGTATTTAAGCTCTTCCCACCACTTATTATCGATGATGAAGGTTTAGAAAAAGGATTCAAAATCATTGAAGACAGTGTGAAGGCTGTCCTAGGATCGAAAGAACTAGTAACATCGTAACTTAATAAAAAGCTCTTTTCGCAAGTTTGTTGCTTTTGATAAGCGATGAGAACGAAAGTGGAATGGAGCGGAAGGCACTTGACTCCTGCGGGAAATAGAGGAAAAGTCAAGACCCCGCGGAAAGCAAGTGCCTGAAGCGCAATGTAACGGACCCCCATTAAGGGAAAAATGATTAAAAATCAACAAAGTCGTTGAAATAACACTTGGAGGTATACATCATGAAAGTCGTTAAACTAAAAGATATAATAGGAACTGATCAAGAAGTTGACGGAGGAAATTGGATTAGTCGCCGTCTTGTATTAAAAGATTCAGGCATGGGTTATTCAGTCCACGATACAATTATTAAAGCTGGTACAGAAACTCATATCTGGTACCAAAATCACCTTGAATCTGTATACTGCATTGAAGGTGAAGGTGAAGTAGAAACACTTGCTGATGGCAAAGTGTGGCCAATCAAAAAAGATGAAATTTATGTATTAGATAAACATGATGAGCACCTTCTTCGTGCAAGTGAAAAGGGAGATATGCGTATGGTTTGCGTATTTAACCCACCTATTACAGGAAGAGAAGTACATGATGAAAATGGTGTTTATCCTGTAGATGAGGACTAATAAAAAGAAAGAAACCCAGCTGACGAATCAGCTGGGTTTCTTTCTTTTTATACCATGTAACCCCTTCCTTTTTTCAAACATGTCAAAATGGTGTCATACTTTTTAGTAGACTATAAAAAAACCCCTTCATGAAGGAGGAAATAGAACTAGTAAGAAAGAAGTAGAGAGATAAATAATGTAGAAAAAGAGGGAAAATTGTGAGTGAGATAATTTTTGACCTTCAAATTTTTTTGTTAAACCTCTCTTTTGTATTTTTTCTATTCTTTATTTACCACAAATATGTCGAAGGGAAAATTAACAAAGTCTCTAATGAGATATTAATTGGCATAATCTCAGCAGTATCTATTATTTTATGTATGACATTTCCTCTTTCCATTAGTCCTGGTTTTTATTTTGACTTTCGACAAATTCCTTTTATTATTGGGATATTATATGGCGGACGTAAAGTTGGTGTTTCCTTATTAATTGTCTTACTCTCTTATCGTTTCATATTAGATCACGGTCCAGGTTTTTATTCATCTCTGATTATTTACGTGTTAATGTTTATCGGATTAATCTATCTTACTCCACGCTTCAAAGCAGCAACGAAATTTAAAAATAAACTAATTTTAGCAACCTTAGCAATGGCGACGAGTGTCATTTTAATCTTAACTGTTATATATTTCTTTAAAGTAAACCTAACGGGGAATGGTTGGACCTCATTAATTCTTTTTTATAGTACACAAGTCATAGCCATCACTTTATTTATTTTATTTATTGAACGAGCCAAAACCGAAAGCCATATGTTAAGTGAATTAAAAGAACTAGAGAAGCTTAAAGTTGTTAGTGAAATGGCGGCAAGTATTTCACACGAAGTTAGAAATCCTCTTACTGTAACAAAGGGATTTCTCCAACTTTTGCAAGATACAACAATTTCAGATGATAAAAAAGAATTTTATATTCGCCTTTCTCTAAATGAGTTAGAACGAGCAGAAGTTATTATCTCTGATTATTTAACATTTGCAAAGCCATCTCTTGAAAACGTTGAGCTTCTTGAGCTAAATGAAGAGATTGACTATGTAATGAAAATCGTAACCCCTTATGCAACGATGCGAAATATAACCATTCATTTATTCAAAGCAGAGACTATATTCGTTGCGGGAGAACGGCAAAAATTTCATCAATGTCTCATTAATATTATTAAAAATGGAATTGAAGCTATGGCTGGCAGTGGACAATTGACAATTAACTTGCATCAATCAAATGAACAAGCTGTCATTGATATACAAGATACAGGTATAGGAATGAGTAAGGATCAAGTGCGGAGATTAGGGACACCGTACTATTCAACAAAAACAACCGGAACAGGTCTTGGAACGATGGTCGTGTATAGCATTATTAAAGCCATGCGTGGAGAAATAGAGGTAGATAGTAAGCAAGGAATTGGTACACGTTTCACCATAAAGCTACCTAAAGTAGATTGTAAAATGTAAAAAGCACTTGGGAATCGAAAAAAATACTGAGAATGATCGGTTTTTTCAGGATTTCGTTCCCTGGTGCTTTATCTTTGAAGTTTATTTTACCTCATGTACTAAAGGTTGTCCTTTGAGTCCATTAAGCAAGTTTTCACAAGCTAATCTAGCCATTTCGATCCTTGTTTCAATTGCAGCACTCCCAATATGAGGTAAAGCAGTAACATTTCTTAGTTTTAATAAAGGATGTTCAGAATCGATTGGCTCTGGATCAAATACATCTAATCCAGCTGCAAAAATCTCCCCAGACTGGAGAGCATGATACAATGCTTCCTCATCAACGTTGGTCCCTCTTGATGTATTAATAAACACAGCGGTATGTTTCATTTTGGCAAACTCTGCTTTACCAATCATTTTGTATGTATCTTTTGTCGAAGGAGCTAATAGAACAATATAATCTGCTTTTGTTAACAGTTCATCTAACTCACAGTATGTTGCATTTAGCTCTTCCTCAGCTTCTCTATTTCGACTTCTATTATAATAAAGAATATCCATTTGGAATCCTTTTGCTCTTCTAGCAACACCTAAACCGATTCTGCCCATACCAATGATTCCGATACTTTTCTTATAAATCCCTTGTCCTGTTAAGAAAAAAGGCCCCCAACTGTTCCATTCATTCTGCCTAATAACATCCATGCCTTCCACAATTCTTCGTCCAGCAGCCATTAAAAGGGCAAACGTCAAATCAGCGGTTGCTTCAGTTAGAACTCCTGGTGTATGACCAACAACGATCCCCCTATTTCTAGCTTCATTAATATCAATATTGTCATGTCCGACTGCCATTGTACTAATTACTTTTAGTTTTGGTGCCCTTTCTAAAAGTTCAAAGTCGATTTGATCAGCCACATTCGTGAATAAGCCATCAGCATCCTTAATTTCCTCTAGGAGCTGTTTCCTCGGCATCGGTTCATTTTCTTTTTCCCACATCACTACATTAAAATTATCAACAAGTTCCTTTGTTATGTCATTCGGTAAATGACGGGTTATGACTATTTTCATCTAATTCTCCTTTAATGAATGAATAATTGTTGAAAAGATAAATCGTCCTTGTTTACTCCTAACGCCTCCAGAAATTCATATAACTCATGAAAAGAGTTCACTGGATATTGTGTTTGACAAATATTTGAAGTGAGGTTCATGTTTTCTAGAAACGTCCTGTTGGCAGCCATTCCTTCTGTTAACTCAAGCAAAATTTCCAATACTTCGTTGTCTTTCTCAAATGTTACATGTCCATTGCTTTCATTAAAATAAACAATTAACGGAATTTGCGTATGTGGATGGACAAAGTGAGCTTTATAAAGATTCATGTTTCTCCTCCTTCTCTAAATATTACTAAACTATTATTATTGTAACATTCGACAAATTCCTACGATAACCTCCTTAATTTGATAATCTAGAAAAGAGAATATATGAACTAGTTATTATCACTGGAAGCTCCAAAGGTCTTGGGGTAGCCTTTTCCAACCTCTTGCTTGAGGATCCTGACACGACTTTACTCTGTATAGCTCGGACAAACAACAAAGATTTAGAAAATCCTCCTACTTCTTCTATCAGTTGGACTTAAACGATATCTATAGCATTCCCGATTTAATGAGTCAGCTCTTACTAACATTATGCTAAATAGTAAATGTTAGTACATCTATAAATAACAGCTTTAAAAAAGGTGACACCCCTTACACGTACTCGGGATCGTCACCTTTTCTATTAATTAAGGAACATTATAGCCCATTGAACTATGGAGAATTTCAAACCATTGATCAAGTGTAAGTTGATCCTCCAATGCCTTAACGGCTCTAGTAATTCTTTCTTTCTGACTAGAACCAACAATCGGCATGATACGTGCTGGATGAGTATATAACCATGCGTAGGCCACTTCATCGATCGTTTCTGCCCCAACTTCTTCCTGAATTTTTAATAATCTGTCCCACTAAAAGAAAGTCATGATTTTCCTCTACCGTAAATAACCTGTAATAACAGCTAAAAAAGGAGGTAAACACATGTCTCATGGTCCAACTCATCCCCCTAAAAGCCCTGGTTTGGCTGCTGTACTAAGTGCTCTTTGGTGTGGGCTTGGTCAAATTTATAACGGTCAAATCGGTAAAGGCATTGCGTTTATGGTTATTCAATTTATTAACGCACTATTAATGTTCATTATTATCGGTTTTATCACCTATCCCATAATGTGGATTTGGGGAATGGTTGATGCTTACCGGCAAGCCGAACAAATGAATTTGAGATCTACTACAGTAGATGAATAACCCGTTTAAAGTAGGTGATTCAAAAGTCTGATTCGCTACTAGCCGTGATTAAGGAACTTGCTCTTATCACGGCTTTAAAAAAATGTAGCAGGCTCATTGCTTAAGGTATTTCAATATAATATAGAATGTTTGGTTTCTTATTACAGCTTCTTCATTAAAAAGCTGATGACTCCCCTCATAAATTCGAACAATTTGACTATTTGGATACATGTACTTTACTTGTTTTTCTCCAAAGGCCACATCGACGGTCCGATCTTTACTCCCTTGGATCATTAAAAATGATATGTCGTCTTTTATCTCAAACGACTCTCCTTTTAACCAATCACCTAAGGCATGGAGCCAACTTACTGGCAGCACCTTTTCTTGTAGGGGATCCATTTTTGTAAAAGCAAGATATTCCTCGTCACTGGAATTTTTCGAATACACTCTTTTTAATTTCTTGAGAAACGGTTTTGTCAAGAATAACCCTAACGTTGAAGTTCTCCAGAAATATGGGCGAAACAGTGGAGCAACTAAAACCATTTTTGAAAAATTTGCTTTCTTATTTTTGACTAAATGAAGTGCTATTGCCCCACCTGTACTATGTGCGACCAGTAGTGGCGCTTCTCCCTTCAAAAAAAAGAAATCATATAACGCCTTTGCCGTATTAAAATAGTCGTGAAAACTATTGATCGACATACGCTCACCGCTAGAAAGCCCGTGCCCTGGTAAATCATAAACAATAACTTCATATTGATTCTCAACTAGCTTACGTATAGCCCTATTTAATGATGCGGCATGGTCTAGATACCCATGAATCAATAAGACTGTCTTATTTGAATAATTAGGCTTGAATTGTTGAACAAATAGGTCGTAACCTACAAATGTTATGTATCCGTAAAGATGGTTGCAATCTTCCATTTGCAGGTCATAGTAACTTTTATATTGTTCTATTTGATTAGACTCCACTCCAAATGGCAGGCGTTCCGATCGAATCATTTCAAGCGTTCGCTTAATCATTTTTCTCTCACTAACTCAGTTACACTTTCTACTTGCGCTGTCCATGGAAACATATCAACTGGTTGAATCGATTTGACTTTATATCCTTTTTTACATAAACGGTCAACATCCTTTGCTAATGTTGAAGGATTACAGGATACATAAACCATCCGTTTCGGCTTTACTTCTATAATCGTTTGAAGCAGCTTATCATCACATCCAGTTCTTGGGGGGTCAACGACGACCACATCAGGCTTCCATCCCTCCTTCTGCCAACGAGGAAGCAACGTTTCAGCCTTTCCTACTTCATAGCTTACATGATGGAATCGATGATTTTTTGCATTAACTCTAGCATCTTCAATGGCAGCCTCGATTACATCCATTCCTCTCACCTCAGCAGCATCACTTGCCAGCCATAATCCAATTGTCCCCACACCACAATAAGCGTCAACGACTCTTTCCTTTCCTGTTAAAGAAGCAGCGCGTTTGACTTCATTATAAAGTTTAACTGTTTGAGTGGGATTCAGTTGGAAAAAGGCACGTGCCGACAACGTAAAGGACAAATCCCCCAATTTCTCTTCAATAACTTCCTCTCCAGCTAAATGAACGGTTTTCTCGCCAAAAATAATGGACGTTTTCTGACCGTTTATATTTTGAATAATAGAAGTCACTTCTGGTAGACGCTTTTGGATTTCAGACACAATGGCCTCTTTCCGAGGTAATTCTTCTTCCTTTGTAACTAGAACAACCTGTACTTGACCGGTTTCAAATCCGACCCTAGTAACAATTGTTCGAATCACGCCTTTATGCTTCCGCTCATTATAAATCGATACATTAAAGTCTGCTAAAATTTGTTTTACAACGTCAGTCACTTTATTTGTCGCTTTATGTTGAACCTTACATTGAGTCAGATCGATTAATTTATGGGAATTCATTGCATATAGCCCTGCAATTACTTCTTCACCACGTTTTGCCACTTGCAGCTGACTCTTGTTACGATAATCCCATGGATCCTCCATCCCAATCGTTTCGTGGATTGCTATTTTATTCATATTCAGCTTCGTATGTCGCTCAAAAGCTTGTCTGACAATATCTCGTTTTTCACGGAGTGTAGCACTATAATTCATATGTTGTAATTGACATCCACCACATTGTTCGTATACTGGACAAAGTGGTTCAATCCGTTCTTTTGAACGCTTACGAATTTTGACCACTTTCGCTTCAGCAAACCTCGGATTTACTTTTGTCACTTCTGCAACAACCTCTTCATTAGGAAGGGCTCCGGGGACAAACACAACTTGCTTTTTAAAATACCCTACCCCTTCCCCATTGATGCCAAGCCGTTTAATCGTTAGTGGAAATTGTTGGCCTTTTTTCATGTCAATTGACTTATGTATCGTTTTTTGGTTCATTTCACTCACTCCGTTCTATCATAGCGTCCCCTATTATAGCATGTTCGAACATTTCTTCCTAAACTTACTAGACCGAAAATAAGTGTACATCTGCTAAAATAGACACAGAGATTTGAAAAGAGGAGAGATCATTTTGTCTATACCTACAGATGTAGCATCATTACAAATTATGGCCCACGTCTATAAACGTGAAAGTTTACAGTCTATTTTTAATAAGACCGTAGAAAGCCTTGTAGAACAAGTTCTTTACATTGACTGGGTCGGAATTTATATGTACGAGAACTTGGATCACAAATTGGTTGCAGCCTCTTCTTTTGAAGATGATATTAAATGGGAATGTAACGGAGAATTAAAGTTCCCTATTACAAATTCAATGGAAGAAGAAATTGGAATGATGGTTGTTCGAAGTCGTCAACCAATTGCATTTGATGTAACCGATGTAAGTACACTTGAAACAATAGCATCAGCAATTGGTCAGCAAAGTTTTGCTAATTAATTATTTAGATCAGTCCCTCATAGCATTATGAGAGACTGATCTATTTTTTTGTTTTTAGAATCCTTACCGTTACGTTCCGGGGGCATTGAAAAAGGTGAAAATCGACCTTTTTCAGCGCCCTCTTACGTTCCACTTCAAGCGACCTATATTAAAACAAACTTAGCTTAGAAATGGCCAATCCTCTGTCTGCTTCTGAAACATCAAATCGTCCAGACTCTTAAATTCATAACCTTGCTTTTTCGCCTCATCTATCACACGAGGTAATGCTTCTGCATTATCACTCGAAACAGAGTGAATTAACATAATTGCTCCTGGATGAATTCTTTTCATAATTTGATTATATGCATAATCCCCACCCTTTTGCTTATCTACTTCCCAATCTTTATATGCCATGGACCAAAAGACATTTGTATAGCCTAGCTTTTCTGAAAGGACTAATGAACGTTCACTAAATTGGCCCCTTGGCGGGCGTAGATAATGCATTTCTTTTACACCTGTAAGCTCAGTAAAGCGTTCTTTTACTTTGTTTAACTCATTCATTAATCGACCGTCTCCAACCTCTGGTAAGCTTGGGTGGTGCCATGAGTGGTTACCGACAATATGTCCTTCATCAACCATTCTTTGAATAAGGTCAGGAGCATCATTTAAATAATGCCCTGTTACAAAAAAGGCAGCGGGTACTTCTTTTTCTTTTAAAACGTCAAGAACTTTCTCGGTATATCCATTTTCATAGCCATTATCAAAGGTCAAATAGAGCTCCTTTTTTGACGTATCGCCAATAAAAAAGCCATTCGTTTTTTCTAATAGCTCAAGATATAAAGGCTCAGTTGTAACCGGCTTATTGTCCTTCTGAGGCTTATAGTTCCAATTATGAACTGTATTGCTATAAGCAGCAGCGAATGTAGCGCCGCAGCCAAAGAGTACTGCAAAAATGAGCATAGTTAAAACTGTAGTTTTCTTAAGCATTAAGTATCAGACTCCCTCATTTTTTTGTTAGTTTATCACCGAAGGAAGCCTTTATGTATGATTACAGGTAGAAACAAAAGAAGCGGCCTTCTCCTTTTCTTTTATTATTTAAAGACAGGCTCTTTAAACTGTGCAAGCTTTTCAAGCGAGGATTTGTCAACATCCGCATGTAAACTATTTCCATGAGAATCCATTGTAACAATCGCCGCAAAGCCCTCTACCTCCAAATGCCACATTGCCTCTGGAATACCAAATTCCAAGAGGTCTACTCCTTTTACTTTCTTAATACAGTCTGCGTAGTATTGAGCAGCTCCACCAATTGCATTAAGATATACACCACCATGCTCTCCAAGGGCTTTAAGAGTTTTTGGCCCCATGCCGCCTTTCCCAATCACAGCACGGATTCCAAATTTCTTCATGATATCTCCTTGATATGGCTCTTCACGAATACTTGTCGTAGGACCCGCAGCTTTTACATGCCACTCTCCTTGATCATCTTTCATCATAACAGGACCACAGTGGTAAATGACTTGACCATTTAAATCAATCGGTGCATCATGATCCATTAAGTGATGGTGAATCGCATCACGTCCTGTATGCATCATGCCGTTAATAATAACAACATCTCCCACTTTTAATTCACGGATTTGCTCCTCAGTTATTGGCGCTTCAAGAACGACCTCTCTTACTTCACCTGCACTCTCTTCAGCAGCCGCCACTTCTTGTTCTACCTTATTCAGATCAACCTTTTCGCCATCTTTATAGAGCCACTTTTTAATATCTCCCGTCTCTTGATCTAAAATGACACCTAAACGACGATAAGCCCAACAGTTGTAAGCAACAGAAACGAAGAAACTAGCTGGCAAACGATTCATTGCACCGATTTTACAGCCAAGTAACGTAGCTTCTCCACCAAATCCCATCGTTCCAATCCCAAGTTTATTAGCATTTTCTAACACATAGTCTTCAAGCTTTTGAAGTTCTTCATTCTCATTTACATCATCAACCGTACGGAATAGCTGTTCTTTTGCTAATGAATAACTTGTTGTACGATCTCCTCCAATACCAACACCGATAAAGCCGGCGCTACAGCCTTGTCCTTGTGCTTGATAAACAGAGTGCATAATACATTTACGAATTCCATCTAAATCACGACCAGCACGTCCTAAACCTTCCAATTCAGCTGGCAAGCTGTACTGAATATTTTTATTCTCACAACCTCCACCTTTTAAAATTAAACGTACATCAATAACATCCTTTTCCCACTGTTCAAAATGAATGACAGGAGTCCCTTCTCCAAGGTTATTACCGGAGTTCTTCCCCGTAAGTGAATCAACAGAGTTCGGACGAAGTTTTGTGTCTTTTGTTGCTCTTTCTACTGCAGCATAAATAGCTTTTTTCATTTCAATTTGGTTCACACCAACTGGAACCTTTACTTCAAAGGTCGGCATTCCTGTATCTTGACAAATTGGAGATACATTTTCGTCTGCCATTCCAATATTTTCAGTAATTGTCGATAGTGATAATGCAGCGCGCGTTCCAGCATTCTCTTTTGCTTTTGCCTTTGCAATAGCTCGGCGCACATCATTTGGTAGATTTGTAGATGTTTCAACGATAAGCTGGTACATACTTTCTTCAAATTTCTTCATATCATCCATCTCCCTTTTGGTACAAGCATAAATAATCCCAATACTATTATAATGCTAGTCCAAAAATTCCGAAAGTCCTAAGTGGAAGCGCGTTCAAATATAGATAAAAATTCGTTCTCCTTTTTTGACAGTCAGTAAAAAAGGAGGTGTCTCAAAAGGTCTGTTTTTGACCCTTTTGAGACACCTCTCTAAAGTAACTCCTTTTTCATCTGTCGATCAACTAAAGATTCTAAGTGTGTTGTTTTATTCGTATAATGGATAAGTGGTTTGCTGTTTCTTTTCGACCACTCAATACGGGTAATACCTGTATTATCAATTTGAAATGGTCGGTGAAAAGTATGCCACTTCTCACCTATCAAAAGATACATGAGGAAAATACTAATGAATCCACCATGTGACACGATTCCAACATGGTCCTCTTGATGGGCAAGTAACATTTGTTTTACAATGTGCTGACAACGTCCAGTTAACTCTTGAACAGTTTCAGTTCCTTGAACTCCAGAAGTAAGAATGGATTTCTCTTTAGTTTGTGGAAAACTTGCGTAAATCTCCGAGCGGGTTAAACCTTGAAATGGCCCAAGATACACTTCTCTTACTTTTTCCCACTTGTGAATCGTCCGATTTTTAATTGCACCAATCGCTTTAGCTGTATGATAGGCCCGTGTTAAATCACTACTATAAAGATAATCGAGTTGAATATCTTTGAAATAATTTGCTACGAGACTAACTTGTTGCTGACCAAGATCAGATAGTGGATAATCCTCGCACCCTTGAATCTTGCCACTTACATTGCCTTCTGATTCACCATGTCTGATCAGATATAAATTCATAAATTTAAAACCCCTTATTCTGACCAATCATGACGGAATTGCTGACACTTTGTTTCAATATCGTCAAGCATAGCAAGCAAACGGTCAATATCTTCTACACCGGCCTCTTCAGGGTCTATTGTATCTAGAACCGTCATCACCATATCAAGTCTATTTTGTAAATAAGTCATTTGTTCTTTTTTATCATGTATAGGTCCACCCAATTACGTTCGCTCCTTTTTCATGAAACAGTCTATTTTTAATGTGTAAAGTGTAACAGATTCTTTCCTTCTATACAATGAAGCACCAAACATCAAAAGTTGCCCTTTTGAAACACTTACTTTTACGTTATGATAAATGAAGTAATTCGATAAAGGAGTACGATCTTTGTGATTGATATTTATCCAAAAATAACCCCTTCTCATGATCCATGGGAAGCTTATGAAGATATAGGAGAATTTGGTAAACTGGCACTTACAAATATTGAATTTACAACAACGACTTTATGTAATATGCGCTGTGAGCACTGTGCCGTTGGATACACTTTGACTTCTAAAGACCCTGATCCACTACCTATTAATTTATTAATAAAACGGTTAGATGAGATCCCTACTTTACGAGCATTTAGTATTACAGGTGGAGAACCGATGCTCTCGAAGCAGTCTGTTGAACAGTACGTCGTTCCCCTGTTGAAATATGCTCATGAACGGGGTGTCAGAACACAAATCAATTCAAATTTAACTCTTGATTTAAAACGATATGAACAAATCATCCCTTATTTAGATGTTCTCCATATTTCACACAATTATGGTAGCGTCGAGGATTTTGCAGAAATTGGGTTTGCTGTAATGGACCGAAAACCTAGTTTTGATCAACGAGCAAAGCTGTTTAACCGAATGATTGAAAATGCAAAAGCGCTAACAAGTCAAGGCGTGATTGTCTCTGCTGAAACGATGCTGAATAAGCGAACCCTTCCTCATCTCGAAAAGATCCATGAGCAAATTGTCGAAATGGGCTGCCAGCGTCATGAAGTACACCCTATGTACCCAAGTGACTTTGCTAGCCATTTGGAAGTTGCTTCCCTTGAAGAAATTCGTTCAGGTATTCACCGTCTGTTAGATGTACGTAATCAAGCTGTTTGGATGCTATTTGGTACACTTCCATTTTATCCTTGTAGTGAGGAAACAGACGATTTGCTCTTACAAAAACGACTTTATTCAGCTAAGAATGTAACTGTTCGTAATGATCCGGACGGCCGTTCAAGGCTAAACGTGAATATCTTTGATGGCAATATCATTGTGACTGACTTTGGTGATACTCCTCCGCTAGGAAATATTAAAACGACTACATTACAAGAGGCTTATTCAACTTGGATGGGTTCTGACCTTGCAAAATCACTCAACTGCCACTGCCCATCAGTTAAATGTCTCGGCCCAAATGTTTTGGTTAAAGATGCCTATTACCAAGGCATTGACTTTACGAACAGAAAATCAAACCTTTAATTAAGAAAGAGAGGTAGTCTCCTAAGGAACTGTCCCCATCAAAGAGGTACAATATATGTACACTCATTGTATAGACTACCTACTGTGAGTCTGGGGGGCTTACCTAGTTGAGACAACCTCTCTTTTTTCCCTTTTCCTTGTATTATTTAGGTTGGTTTGCCGCTACAAACGTAAAGGAAAGATGATCCTGAACAGGAATCCAAGCTCCAATTCCTTGCTGAGTAACATTTTTCACTTCTAATTTTCTCTTCCCACCCTTAAATGTTAAATAAACTTCACCATATGTTACTTTCCCTTTTTCGTTAGCTGCAGGGACATAACTATGCAAATACCCTACTTGTTTTGGTGCAACATTATACGTGTTATTCTTTCTCGTCCCTTGACCGATTACCGTTTCAAAAGATAAAGGTAAATTCGTGTGTTCTGTCGCTTTAATCATCATCATTTTTTTTACTGCTTCGCTATTGGGAATCTTCGCCGTTAATCCACCATTAACTTTTTTTTGTTGTTCTTGCAAATAAGTTATTTTTTGTGGGGAACGACCGCCACGATTATCAGCATAATTCGTATTTACTTTTTGATATTCCCAGTTGACTTCCGTACCGTCAGATTCATAAGCAAGCGGCCATTCTCCTAGGTAAATTGAGGCACGGAACCCTAAAGCTAATTTCGAATCATTAATCGTTGATTCATTTAATATCCGAATTAAATCTGGATTTTCGATCGTTACTCCTGCAGAATCCAATAATTCCTTAGCAAGTTCACTTGGCTGCAAATAAGGTAAGTCTTGTGTTGGATTCGTGTAAGTGTTTTCTTTTGAAATTTTAAGAACAGAGTCAGGAATTTTAAACCCTTTTTCTTCTTCTTTCTTCCCTTCACCTTCTGCAAAAACATTTGTTGATGCAGCCAATAAAAAGATCGCAAGAAACGTTATGATTACTCGTTTCATTTTTATACCTCCTCATTTCAATTAGGGACATTGTTTTTTATAGTGTGATCTTTAAGAAATAATATTATCCATTGCTGCCGAAAGCTTTATTTTGATAATGTAAATGCTACTCAAACAGACTTTTTTAAAGGCTGTTTGAGTATACTTTGTTGTTTTTTAATCCGTCTGTGAGGTCTTGGCTTTTCCTCTATTTCCCGCAGGAGTCAAGTGCCTTCCGCTACATTCCACTTTCGTTCTCATCGATTATCAAAAGCAACCTCTTGGTGAAAAGAGCCTTTTTTAAAAAACTCTAAATTCCTGAATCAAGAAAAAGCCTTGGCTCAGTATATAATTACAGGACCTAACCTTGACAACAAAGTTCAAGGTTAGGTCCTGTTATTATCAACCGACTTCCCACTTAAGTCTCTTTTCAAAGCGGGGATAAAACCATTGAATTAATGGACCAATCGAGAAAGTTACAATAAGTGTTCCAATTCCAATTGGTCCTCCTACTAAGAAAGCACCTACTAAAGCAGTTACTTCTGCTATCGTTTTTGCAACCATAATTTTCACACCTAGTACATCCCTTAATGCAAACATAAATCCATCAATTGGAATGAGAGCAAACTTAGCCTGCATATAAATGGATGCTCCGCAAGCAAGAATAACGACTCCCACTAATAATGTCAGCAATTGTATTATAAAATTATCAATTAATGTGTGCGGAAATACAATTAGAAGCCAAAAATCAATGAAATAACCTATTATAAAAATCGTAATAAGTGAAACTAAAATAGGTTGTGACCTCGTTAACACTGAATTAACAACAATAAGTATGATGCCTACAAAAATTACCCAGTTTCCAACTGAAAATGGAGTCTTATGTGCAAGCCCGACGTTTAATGCATCCCACGCACCTGCCCCAAGGCCTGCTAATATTGTTAATGTGACACCAAACGAAACAATCATTAATCCAACTAAATAACTGAAGGATCTAATAAATAATGACTTCATTTCCTTACTCCTCTATTCTACTTTCATCTATGAATCTTCTTTTTTATGTTTATTTTCCGTATTTTCTCCAATATTCTCACTTATCTTTCGCCAATTTCCGAGGAAATAGTAACCAACAGCGATTACACTGCTAATGATAAAGCTAACTCCCATCCCTATGGCAATCCCGCTTTCACCTAACCAAGCCGAAAAGACTGCTGTTAAAGGATAGCGTAAAATCCAAAAAGAAATGATATTTAAAATTAACACAGGAAACATCGCACCAGCTGCTCTTGCTATGCCATTTAATACAAAGTTAACGCCTAAAAAAGGATAAAAAAACGCGACGGTTTTTACATACATCGTTCCAAACTGCACGGTTTCTTCATCTTGAACAAACATGCGGATAAAATATTCTGCTCCCAAAAAAATAATTGTACTTATAATTACTGAAACAAAAACGATTAGAAACAAAGCTTGTTTTGCTATTTCATTTACTCGATCCCATAGTTTCGCACCTATGTTTTGGCCAGCCATACTATTTACGGCTGAACCTAGCGTTAATGCAGGAAGCATAATTAAGCTATCTAACCTCTGTGCAGCTCCAAATCCAGCTACTACTTCCTCACCAAAACTAGTGACTACCGTCATAATAGCCAAAATCCCCCCTGATATGGCCATCATTGATAATCCTGCTGGCAGGCCCATCTTAAATAAAACTAGAAAATATCTCTTTTCGGGCAGAGTAGGAATTTGAAATGGAACATTGGCTCTATTAATCGAGTACCATAACCCATAAACAAATGCAGTACCTTGCGAAATAATCGTTGCATAAGCTGCCCCTTTAATTCCCCACTGAAATACATGGATAAAAAGTGGATCTAGTATCGCATTAAGGATCACTGCAATAATAATAAAGCGTATCGGTGTACGGCTGTCACCTAATGCTCTTAGAACTGTACCGATAAAATTATAACCAAATAAAAATAAGATCCCGATAAAGTTAATTTGTAAATACGACTGCGCCAATGGTGTAATTTCATCAGGTGTTCCCATGACTTGAAGAATTGTCCCTGAAAATAGAAACCCTAACATTCCAAGGAAAATAGCTAACGTCCCCAATACAAATACGAATGCATTTAAAGAATCCTTCAGCCCTTCCTCATCATTCGCTCCTCGTCTTTGACTAATAACTGTCAACGTTGCACTATTAATACCAATAATAAAAGAAAGTGTAGTGAAAACAACTGTTGCGGAGATAGTAATGGCTCCTAATGCACTAGGTCCTAATAAATTCCCTACCCATAAAGAATCAATAAACTGATAGGATGTCTGAAGTAAATTAGTTAGAAAGATTGGCCAAGAAAAAAGAATCATCTTCTTCATAATCTTTCCCTTTGTAAAATCCATCTGCTTTGATTGTGACATGCTTATCCCCTTCTTTATCGAAAAACCAAGAAAGAAAAACACCACTTATTGTATTAAGCATACTGAAAAAAGATGATGGCATTTTTCAGTATGCTTCTTGTAATAGCGGTGTCCTAATAAAAATGTGAGTGATAATTGCTAGTACATTGTTAAATACCCATCTTTTTTGAAAAGCAATTGTATCTTAATTCAAATAAGTTTTCCCTAAAGATGTTATTTTATATTAAAACTAATGGCTTTTTATTTAATTATATACATTCAAATGTCTCAGTAATGCGGATTGAATCTTTTACAGATTGATATATAGGACAATTCTTTCTAGTTAGTTCAAAGATCTTTTCTAACTTCTCTTTCGTAGTATCAACCTCATAAAGCTTAAAATGTAAATGGATGTCTGTTACCTCATTTGCTCCAGCTTCATTTCTTTTTACATCAGCGTTAATACGAATATCGTTATAAGAGATCCGCTTCTTTTCTAATATCTTTCTAAGTACTCCCCCACTGCATACGGCTACAGAGGATACAAGAAGTTGGTATGGCCTAAAACCAAATTCTGAATTTCCAGACACCTCTAACTGACCATATTCAAGATCTGTCACAAAGCTATTTTCCTTCATTTTAAAGTCCATTTAAACAATGCCTCCTTTTCTACACGCTTCTTATTGTAACAGGCTCTTATCATACCGTCATGTTCTATTGAAAAATAACATATGGTCTTCTGCATATAAAGAAGCTAAAATGGATGATGGTACTAAAAAAGGCGTTTTAACCTTTTTAGATCCCTCGAAAAAGTTGAGGTTTTTTGAATGAATCGTTTTCGATTTTGGATATTAGTTAGCATTGTTGCTATTAGTGGCTTTAGTCAAGGAATGCTCCTCCCACTTATTTCTGTTATTTTTGAACAGGATGGTGTATCAGCAACCTTAAACGGACTAAATGCTACCGCTCTTTATATTGGAATACTGATTGTTTCTCCATTTATGGAACCGCCGCTTAGAAAATTTGGTTATAAACCAATCATTATGGCTGGAGGATTACTTGTCATCGCCTCACTAGCTCTCTTTCCTTTATGGAAGTCATTTTGGTTTTGGTTTATCTTAAGACTCTGTATTGGGATAGGAGACAACGCACTTCACTTTGGTACTCAAACATGGATTACATCGGCATCTCCTAAAGAAAAAAGAGGCCGAAACATTAGTATTTATGGCCTTTTCTTTGGAAGTGGCTTTGCTGTCGGCCCACTAATGACTCCATTAATTTTCATTAATGAGGCTTTGCCATTTATCATTCCTGCATGTCTTTGCTTGGTAGCATGGTTATTTTTATTTGCTTTACACAATGATTTCCCTGAAAGGGCAATAGAACTTACCTCTTTTAAAGATACAACAAGCCGCTTTAAGAAAACATTAACGTATTCATGGGTTGCTTTGTTACCCGCATTAGGTTATGGCTTTTTGGAAGCATCGTTAAATGGAAGTTTTCCTGTCTACGGTTTACGTGTTGGACTTGATGTGACACATGTTTCTATTCTATTAGTATCGTTTGCAATAGGAGGAATTGTCTTTCAACTACCTCTTGGGGTATTAAGCGATAAATATGGAAGAAAAAAAATACTAACTTTCATTCTAGCATCCGGTAGTTTTATTTTTTTCATTGCTAGCTTCGTTGAGCAATCCATATTCGGCCTTACAATATGTCTATTTATAGCAGGTATGTTAGTTGGCTCTACCTTTTCTCTCGGTATCAGCTATATGACTGACTTAACACCAAAATCTCTATTGCCAACTGGGAATATTCTGTGCGGGGTTGCCTTCAGCTTTGGAAGTCTCTTGGGCCCTTATGTTGGGGGTATATTTATTCAATCTTTCAGTGGCATTAGCTTCTTTTTCATCATTAGCGCCATGTTATTTATAGTCTTTTTGTTCGTTTTATTACACAAGCAGAAAGTGATAAATTAACGTAAACGGTCAAAGGGGCTATCCCAAAAGTCTTTTATCTTTTGAGATAACCCCTCCTATGTAGTTTATCTTTTTAGACTTTTTAAGTCGTCTGCAGCTTCTCTCGTTGCCTTTACAATTTCTTCGGAGCTTTCTTTTAAATGCGAGGCGGTTTCTCCAATTATTTTAACATCTCTTGAAATGTCTCTTACTACAGACGATACCTCATTAGCAGTTGCTCTAACTTGGTCTACGATCTGTTCACGGTTGTCTCTAACAAATTGAACGGCGTTCCCCGTTTCTTCCTTAAGCTTTCGTAGTTCAACCAACATTTTTGTTCGCCATTCTTTTTTGGCTAAAACAATCGAAATCAAAATCACACCAAAGATCCAAATCAATTTTAAAGAATTGGTTTTTTTCTGCTCCATTTTGCTCCTCCTCATATCTGTCTTATCGTTATTTTACCAAGAAAGATAGGGAAAAGGAAAGATTAGGAATACTTTTTTGTGAATGGCTAATCATTCATTTTTAAAGAAAATTAAATCCCCTTCTTCTTTCACACTAACTTGTTCTAGTTCTAGTAGTAAATCAAGATGCCCAAATGTTTCTGAGAATGTTAAATCTGGTTGCTTTAGATGCTTTTCCTTGAATAATTCAAAGCTAATCTCACTAGCCATCACTTTTTTCGTCGAAATAATCTCTTTTATTATATGAGCCCTTCTCATATGCCCCGCAAGTCTTTGATCGACTAAAGACTTCACATCTTTTATCACTTCTCCATGTCCTGGTAAAAGAAGATTTAAATCTAGTCCCCTTACTAACTTTAATGTGTCTCGATATTGCAGTAACGTTTTTGGTCTTTCTTCCCCGTTCATAGGCGCTTCTAGTAAAGCATTTGACGAAATAGAAGCTAATAGCACATCTGCCCCTATCGCTAGACGATCCTGTTCACGTACAATCATGATATGATTTTGAGCATGACCTGGCACTTCCTTTACTTTCCACCCTGGTAATCCTGGTACCGCATCCCCGTGTTTAACAATAACGTCCAGTTCTGCGGGTTCAATGAAGTTCATATATGATTGACTAGACTTTTCAATTTTTGTGAGTAATTCATTTGGCAGACCATTCTTTACATAGAGATCTTTAAGATATTTTCTACACTTTCTAAAAAAAACTTGATCCTTCTTTAACCAAGGCTGCAAGAAATTATGGCCAATTAGCGTTGAATGTTTAAATAAACTCGCCAATCCAATATGATCTGGGTGATGATGAGTTAAAATAACCTGATCTATATCATCTATTTTATAACCTAGAATATGAAGCTGTTGCATTAACCCCCTTTTTCCTTCTTTTGTAAGAGGCCCTGTATCTACTAGAGTTAGAGACTTTCCACAAATTAAATATACATGTACAGGGCCGACTTGAAACGGGGTTGGAAGCGTTATTTGATGAATCGTTTCTGCACAAACAGTCAATGTATTAACCTCCTTGCTTTTACCATAT
This sequence comes from Halalkalibacter flavus, assembly GCF_036663575.1. Classification (NCBI taxonomy): domain Bacteria; kingdom Bacillati; phylum Bacillota; class Bacilli; order Caryophanales; family Bacillaceae; genus Halalkalibacter; species Halalkalibacter flavus. Next base: position 101,391 of record NZ_JAWRVK010000009.1, on the reverse strand, counting down.
AATTCCAGTTAGTCACTTCAAAAAAAAAGAGTACGCCTATATTCTATAACAATATAATAGACATTCTCTTATTAATTACTAATTATATGCTTGTGTTAAGAAATCATCTGTTTCTAACTTTTCAAAGCCTTCGTGGCTAGATTTTTTAAGTTCATTTAATTCGTTTGCTAAGCGATCCAACTTCTTCTGCATTTCTTCAATCATTTTTTTCTCTGAAACTGTCATATGACTTCCCTCTCCCTTTTTTGTAGTTAAGTGATTGAGCAGTCGCTCACTTTTCATCTATTAATCAACTGCAACTCTTTTTTAATGTTAAAAATATTCTAACAATATTATTTGCAGTTGTAAATAGCTTTTTTAAATCTTTCAAACTTTTTAATAAACACTAAGTTATACACAGAGTTATCAACAAAACTGTGAATAACTTTATGTACTTTGTGCACAACTTCTTTTTTTCTGTGTATAAACATTTTAGCGAATTTCTGTTTACTTTCTATTTTATTCGACAAACTCTAACAATATTCTTTTAGTCGAAAAATTGTAACAATTCTATCTTTATTTTTGTATATACTTGTTGATATACTTGTAGTAGCAACAAAATAAATTATAGGTGGGGTTATCATGCGAAGACAATCCACATCATTTGAAGAACTTGTATTAGAAAATAAGAAACAATTATTAAATGACCCCGAGGCTTTGGCAGAAATTGAAGATCGGATTGATGAAAGGTCTTCGAATAATCAGGAAAAAGATACAAAATAAAAAGAGCGAGATTACCATATAGGTATCTCGCTCTTCTTTTATGTAATTATATATTGATGTATTGGAAAATTTAACGAATAGAACCAATATAATAACGCACAGTAATAGCATGGAAAAGAAGTATACATATAAAAACGTGTGAAAGGAAGTAAATGATGGATAATGTTATGCTTGCGCGAATGATATTTGGTACTTCTATTGCCTTTCATATTATTTTCGCGACATTAGGTGTAGGAATTACATTAATGATTTTAGTTGCCGAAATTATGAGGATTATCCGGAAAGATGAAGATTATGGAACACTCGCAAAACGCTGGACTAAAGGTGTAGCGATTTTGTTAGGTGTCGCCATACCATCTGGTACAATTGTAGCGGTCATGTTAAGCCTTCTTTGGCCGGGCTTTATGGAAATTGTGGGACAAGTCATTGCACTTCCTTTTCAAGTTGAGATTTTTGCCTTTTTCTTAGAAGCTCTCTTTCTTTCTATATATATATACGCAGCAGATCGCCTTTCACCAACTATGAGAATTGTGAGTGTGTTTTTTGTTGCCCTCGGAGCGACTGCATCGGCTGTCTTAATTACAAATGCACATGCATGGATGAATACTCCTAGAGGGTTCGATTTAGTAAATGGCCAAGTCACTAACGTTAACCCACTCGCAGCTGTAAACAACCCTAGCTTTTATGTTACTTCTTTACATGTCGTCGGAAGTGCATATATGACTGGTGCATTTGTACTTGCTTCTGTTGCAGCCTACAAACTATTTCGTGGTGGCCTCACAGAACGTGAAGTAACTTATCATCGTAAAGGATTAACACTTTCCCTTGCCATTGGTCTTATTATGTCTGTTTATACGATGAACAACGGACACGATACAGCGATTATGCTTCATGAACACATACCTGTAAAACTTGCTGCAGCAGAAGGCTTATTTGAAACGCAAGCAAACGCCCCACTGGCGATCATGGGAACACCCGATCCAGAAGCCGGTCGAGTAATTGGTGGGATTGAAATTCCTGGCATGCTTAGCTGGCTTGCTACAGGATCTACTGATGGAGTCGTAAGAGGATTGTATGACTATCCACAGGATGAGTGGCCTCCTTTATTTGTCCATACATTGTTTAACGTAATGGTTGGAATTGGATCTGCTCTCTTTGGCTTAGCTGTGATCTTTTGGGTGTTGTGGTTTTTTAGAAGAAAAACGAAAAAGCCATACCCTAAATGGCTGCTTGCTGGCTTGGTTGCATCTGGCCCGCTTGCGATGATTGGTATAGAAACAGGGTGGATTTTTAGTTGTACAGGGAGACAACCTTGGACAATTTATGGCATACAAAGAACTTCGGAGGCAGCTACGAATTCTGGTAACTTAGGAATGTTATTCTTTCTTTTTGTTTCTCTTTACCTTGTGCTCCTTGTTTTAACTGGACTAGTTATGCACTACTTCTTTAACCGAAACCCTGTTTCAAAAGAATTACAAACAATGTCTTAATTAAAGAGGGGATTTATTATGCAGGATGTTTATATTGCGATCATCATTTTATGGGCATTCCTTTTCATTTATGCCATTGCTGGTTCAATCGATTTTGGAGCTGGCTTTTGGGCAATGTTTTATAGGAAAAGAACAGACACAAAAGCCGCTTCCATTGCTAATCGATATCTATCACCCTCTTGGGAAGTGACAAATGTATTCCTTGTATTACTAGTTGTCGCCTTAGTAAGCTTTTTCCCTGGTGCTGCTGCTACATTAGGAACATTAATGATTGTCCCTTTTTGTTTGGTACTATTTCTACTCACGATCCGCAGTGCCTTTATGGTTTACTCTTATTCGGTTCAGAAATATACAAATATGCTTGTGATTATATCTGGGGTTACTGGATTACTCATACCAGCCTTACTCATTAGTATTTTGCCAGCTGCAATAGGAGGATTTATCGAGGTGGTAGGCGACAGACAGTACGTGCTTATCGATCAGTTATTTACAAGTCCTACATTCTACACTCACCTTGGATTTGGGCTAAGTACAGAGCTGTTTTTATCAGCTTTGCTATTAAGTGACTATGCAAAAGAAGCAGGTTCAGAAGAAACGTATCACGTCTATAGACGTAATGCGATTATTCTTGGACCGATCACTCTTTCTTTTGCTGTCGGTGCCATTTTAACACTCATCCCTGAAGCTTTTTGGATGTTTGAAAATATGGCGAATGAATGGCTATTGTTTACATTATCTCTATTGGCATTTTCTATTGGATATAGCGCTCTTTGGTGGCCTACAAAAAAGTTTAAGATAGGTAGACCAAGGTTAGCTGTGCTTCTGATTGCCCTACAGTTTGGTCTGGCAAGCTTTGCTTATGGCTCAGCTCATATGCCCTATTTCTTATATCCTGACGTTACCATTTATGATGCCTTCACAAATGAAGTTATGTTTCGCTTACTCTTAATTGGCTATGGTGTTGGAATGGCCATATTAGTTCCTGTATTCATTTGGTTCTGGCGTCTATTTATGAAGGATAAGAGATATTTAAAGCAGGATACAACACATTAAAAGAGGCTGTGTCAAAGGTCCGTTCTTTGACCTTTGACACAGCCTCGAAGCAATGAGCTAAGCCGTCGCAATCTTTTGAAGCCTGTTATGAGAGGGCTTCATAGGTGCAAACTTGCTTTGCGCCGGCAGCCTACTTTAGGATGCTCATCTTTTTCATAACAGGCGCGCGACGAGCTTGCTATTGCAATCCCTTCATAGGTCCATTTTTTGACACAGCCATTTTATTACTTATCCCTCGTTAACTCCATAAATTCATCCACATCGACTAAAATTAAATCAATAGCCTCTTGCCAAAACTCTTTACTCGTTAGGTCGACACCTAAATGCTTCTTCGCTAAATCTTCAACGGTCATACTAGCCGTATCCTGAAGCAAGGCAATATAGTCATCTTCGAAAGATCTCCCCGCTTCACGAGCTTTTTTATAAATGCCCAAGCTAAATAAAAAGCCAAACGTGTAAGGGAAATTATAAAATGGCACCCCAGTAATATGGAAGTGAAGCTTTGATGCCCAGAACGTTGGAGAATACGTAGCTAATTGATTCCCATACGCCTCTTTCTGCGCCTCTTCCATTAATGAATTCAACTCTACAACCGATAATAACTTTTCCTTACGCGCTTCGTAGAATCTTGTTTCAAATAAAAATCTAGCATGAATATTCATAAAGAAAGCAAGCGAACGTGAGACCTTATTTTCGAGTAATGATAACTTCACATCTTCCGCCTGTGCCTCTTTCACTAACGCATCAGCAATAATCGTTTCGGCAAATGTTGATGCTGTTTCTGCAACATTCATCGCATATCGTTGCGCAAGAGGATCCATGTCCTTTAAGCAATGACTGTGGTAAGCATGACCTAACTCATGTGCAAGCGTTGCTACATTTGCAATTGTTCCATCGTACGTCATGAAAATACGTGATTGTTTTGATAGTGGAAATGATGTACAAAAACCACCTGGACGTTTTCCCGCACGATCCTCTGCTTCGATCCAGCCATCGCGAAGGGCACCTTCTGTAAATGAAGCAAGCTTTGGACTAAATGGTTTGAAGTGTCTAATAATTAAATCACATGCTTCTTCATATGAAATCGTCGTATCTCCTTCTACTGAAAGAGGGGCATGAACATCATGCAGAGCTAATTTGTTAACTCCTAGCAACTGTGCCTTTCGTTCCATAAATCTATAAAATTTCGGTTTGTTTTCGGTAATTGATGACCACATCGCATCAAGCGTTTCTTCTTTCATACGGTTTATAGCAAGTGGCTCTTTCAACACGTTGTCCCAGCCGCGTGCTTCGTATAAATTTAAACGGAAACCAGCTAAATGGTTTAACGTTGATGCAAATAAATCAGCTTCTTTTTGCCATGCTTTCTCTGAAGCTTCTGCAGCGCATTCACGTATTGAGCGATCGGAACTATTAAGACGATTTTGTAGTTGTCCTGCTGAAAGCAACTTCTCTTGTCCATCCTCTTCAAAAGGAATTTGCATTCTTCCAACCGCAGCATTATACACATTCCCCCAAGCATGGTATCCGTCAATGGCAAGCTGTGCAGCAAGCTTTTCTTCATTCGGGGATAACTTTTCTTTCACTTGCATGCGGCGTTCTTCAAGATTAAACGTAACCCCTGATAGTGAAGGTCGTGAAATGAAATCATTCCATTGTTCTACAGAAAGTCCTCCTAAAAAGTCTTCAATCATTCCCCAAATGTTTTGTAACTTCGTTGCTTGTTCGGTCATTTTTCCTAGCCAAAGTGTCGCTTCCTTATCTTTGACATCTTGAGCTGTTAAACAGCTAACAAATGCACTTGCTTGCCTTGTTCTTTGCATTTGCAACTGAATACTATGTATAGCATTTTCAAGTTGATCTAGTGTTACCTCATCACCTATTGATTCAGCTAAATCCGCTAGCAAATAATCCGTTTCTCTTACAAACTGTATAAACTCTTCAGACTTGCTCCCACCTTTAAAAATTGAATCCAAATCCCATACCTCTGGATATCTCATCTATCCATCCCCTTTCGATATTTCGAATTCCGTAATAATATCTTATCAGAAAATTAATAAAATTGCATGTTTTATTGTTTCACTATAATGTTTTTTCAACCAGTTGTTTTGAACTATAATAGAAGTAAGATCAATTGATGAAGGTGTTGAAGATATGAAATTAGACACGACTGATAAACGAATTTTAGAACTTTTAACAATAAATGGACGTATGTCTTATGTAGACATCGCTAAAGAACTTGGACTATCTCGGGTAGCCATCCGCGAACGAATAAATCAATTAATCGAGGATGAAGTGATAGAAAAGTTTAGTGTTGTAATTAATTCTGATAAAGTCGGAAAGAAAGTCTCTGCCTTTTTTGAAGTCGACTGTGAACCTACATCGCTTGTTTCTGTCGCAGAAACTTTAGCAGAAAATCCAAAAGTAGCTAGCTGTTACCAGATGACAGGCCCAAGCACATTACATATGCACGTTCTCGTAGAAGATTTTGATCAACTCGAGCACTTTATCAATGAAGAACTCTATGCACTTAAGGGCATTTCGAGAGTGGAGAGTCATATTTTGTTAAGACGATTTAAAAGTCGGAGTGGCATGAAACTATAGTTTTTATTACGTCAAGGTGGGCACTTGGACCACCTTGAATTTTCAAAATAAGAAGCTCGCTCACCAAACTGCTATATGTCCGTCAGTTCTTGATTCTGTACCACCAATTAACACCCCGCTTTTTGGGTCTCGCCAAATAATTTGCCCTCTCCCAAACGGACCTCCTTCTAATTCCACTTTAATGTCATGCCCTCTTCTTGAAAGCTCTTCAGCTATATGCGGAGCTAAATGGCGCTCAATGTGAATCTTTTTTCCTTCAGACCACATCCAACGCGGGGCATCTAGTGCTGCTTGTGGATTTAAACCAAAGTCAATCGTATTTACTACTACTTGAAGGTGACCCTGAGGCTGCATAAAGCCGCCCATAACACCAAACGGACCGACGGCTTGACCTTCTTTCGTTAAAAATCCTGGAATAATTGTATGGTATGTCTTTTTCCCAGGCTTAAGTGCATTATCATGTTTTGGATCAAGCGAGAAGTTGTGCCCTCGATTTTGCATAGCAATTCCCGTTCCAGGAATTACAATTCCAGATCCAAACCCCATATAGTTACTTTGAATAAACGAAACCATATTACCTTCTCCATCAGCAGCTGCTAAGTAAACTGTACCACCCATTGGAGGCTTACCTGGCTCAGGCGTAATCGCTTCTTCACCAATTAACTTACGACGTTCTTTAGCATATTCATCTGATAGCAACTGCTTACAATCTACACTCATAGAAGCAGGATCTGTTATATATTTCATTCCATCAACAAAGGCTAATTTCATCGCTTCAATTTGTTTATGATATGTATCGGTAGAATCCATATGAGTAAAATCATATCCTTTGATAATATTTAATGCTTCAAGTGCAATCAGACCTTGTCCATTAGGAGGAATTTCCCATACATCATACCCACGATAATTCACATTGATCGGTGTAACCCATTCAGGCCTATATGCTTTTAAGTCCTCTTTTCGTAAATAACCACCGTGCTTTTGAAAGAACTTGTCAATCTTATCTGCCAATTCCCCTTCATAAAATGCTTTAGCATTTGTTTCTGCAATTAGGCGTAATGTATACGCATGTCCCGGTGAGGACCACATCTCTCCTACCTTTGGTACTTTTCCTCCAGGAGAAAATGTCTCAAACCAAGGAGCAAATTCATCGCCTTTAAAAAGACGAGAATACGCGTTATACGCACGTTCCCAATACTTAGCTAATGTTGGTGTAAGTGGAAAGCCCTCTTCAGCATATATAATCGCTGGTTCTAGCACTTCTTTGAGAGGTAACTTCCCGAACTTTTCTGAAAGTTTAGCCCAAGCTCCTGGTGTACCAGGTACAGTTACAGGGATCATTCCGAACTTCGGCAACTCAGATTCGTAGCCCGCTTCCTTCACTGCTTCAATGGTTAAATTTTCAGGTGCTTGCCCACTCCCATTTAATCCATGAAGCTTCCCATCTACCCAAACTAAAGCAAAGCAGTCTGAACCGATTCCATTTGAGGTCGGTTCAACTACGGTTAAACACGCTGCTGTAGCAATAGCTGCATCAATTGCATTTCCGCCTTTTTTCAAAATATCCAAACCGGCTTCTGCAGCTAGTGGTTGAGATGTAGCAACCATCCCTTTTCTTCCATATACGACATTTCGTTTTGACGGGTGTGGATATGTATGTGCATCCAAATTCATATGTTTTTCCTCCTCTATTTAATTATTTCGTTTAACTAAACAATATATATAAAGTATAAATGATACGTGCAACCTTCGTCTATGAGCATCTTTAGATCTCTTGTTTATACTATTTCCTTTTTTGTTAGAAGTAAGTGAAACGACAATTCAAAACAATACGTATTATTAATAAGATAACTTAAGGAGGGAATCTAATGGAGAAAAGAGGTTGTATTAAGTGTGGTCATACAGAAGCGAAAACGAAAGAAATTGCTACAACAGGAACAGGACTTTCGAAAATGTTTGATATTCAACATAATAAGTTTCGGGTAGTGTATTGTACAAATTGTGGGTACTCAGAATTTTATAACAGTCAGACATCAACAGCATCCAATGTGATTGACTTTTTCTTTGGAGGGTAAAAAAGGAGCTTATTAACGGCAATGGCTCCATACAAGGCAAGCCTGAAGCCACTGAAAAAGGTAAAAATCGACCTTTTTCAGTGGCTCTTATTGAAGTGGCAATGGCTCCGCACGTTGCACGCTTGGTATGAGAAAACCACTCATACCAAGCTTTTTTTAAAAGATTGCATCGGCCCCTTACAATGCTTCGAGGGCTATTTTTTATTTTAAATGCTCTATATATGGTGTTAAGTCAATGTTCAAGAAGGTGATGAAAAAGGAAAAACCACCCTTTTTCAGCGCCTTCCTTATTTCGCTTCTTGACCTAAGACGCGGTTGACGCGCTTACGTAACATATCCATTCCACTTCCTCCAGCTTGGAAATGTCTAAGCTTGCCTTCAGCATCAAATACATAATATGCAGGTACGTATTTGTTTTCAAAAGCATTGGTTAGCTTATGTTCACTGTCAACAAATGTTGGTTGAATGATATCATGTCCTTGCGCCATAGCTTCTATTACAGACATATCCAAATCCTTTTCAGAACGAGGCATATGTACTGCGATTACATTAAGCTCATCCTCATATTCATCACGAAATTCGTTAATTTCTGGCATAGCTTCTTTACACAAACCACAACTTACAGACCAGAAATGAATCAGTGTTGCTTTCCCGCTCTCAAGCAATTCGTCTTTTGTCACCTCACCATTTAACCATGCTGTAGCACCTGTTAATTCTGGCATTTCTTCACGTAGTTTCATAAATTCCACTCCAATTCATCTGTATTTTATAATCCAAATCTATTAATTATCACTTAATTTTTGTGCGAACATGTTGCGATGACTTCACTCGCCGTGCGCCTTTTAGAAGAAACCCACTTCTTTAAGGCTTAAAACATTACGGCGGCTCCGCTCAATGCTCTAAGTTTTACATAATGGGGCAATCACTCTCCCCTAATTAGTGCGAACATGTTGCGATGGCTTCACTCGCCGTGCGCCTTTTAGAAGAAACCCACTTCTAAAGGGCTTAAAACATTACGGCGGCTCCGCTCATCGCTTAGATCGTATACATAAAGGTAAAAACACACCTTTATGTATACGATCTATAGAGTTTTTTGTCCTGGCTTCCAGTTAGCCGGGCAAAGACCACCCGTTTGCAACGCTTGTAGAACTCTTAATGTCTCATCTACATCGCGACCAATGTTGTTATGGTTAACAACGGAGTACATCAATTCACCTTCTGGACTAATGATAAATAAACCGCGAAGAGCTACTCCTTCTTCTTCAACTAATACACCATACTCACGAGATACAACATGATTTGTATCAGCGGCTAATGGATAAGCTAACTCTCCAAGACCATTCTCATCTCTTGCCGTATTAATCCACGCCTTATGTGTATGAATTGTGTCTGTTGAGACTCCAATAACTTCTGCATCTAAATCCTCAAACTCATCAAAACGATCACTTAAGGAAGTAATTTCAGTCGGACATACAAATGTGAAATCCATTGGGTAAAAGAAAAGTACTGTCCATTTATCATTTTTCATATTTTCTTCTAAACTTACTTTTGAAAATTCTTTATTAGGCATTACTGCATCCATTTCAAACCGAGGTGCTTGTTTAGCCACCATTCTTTTGTCTGTCATCTACAACAACTCCTTTTTATAATAATTATTAACTAATTATGTTTATCATTTTATCCAACCTTTCTTACTATGTCAATAATAAACGATAATTATTTTAAAGAAAGAATAATCATTAACAATGTGAATACAAAGAAAACCCCATAGAACAAGCAGTTCTATAAGGTTTAATTATGTTGATTTCTATTATATTCATCTCTCAATTTAACTTTCCTTATTGAAAATAAATTTAAACAAACGTTTATTTAACGTAATAATCTCCTTAGTAACTTCATTGTTCTTTTATCTTGTTTATACCTGATTGGCAAGTCAAATCGGGTCGATTGCTTCAAGACGCTTTTCTTATTTGTAAAAGCAGAGAAGCTTTCATAACCGTGGTATGCCCCCATTCCACTTTCTCCTTTTCCTCCAAAAGGTAAGTGCGGGGTAGCAAGGTGCATAATCGTATCATTTACACATCCGCCACCATATGAGAGCTGATGAATGAACTTATGCTGCACTCCTTGCTCTTCTGTAAAAATGTAGAGAGCTAATGGTTCGGGCTTATCACGAACGATCGCCATGGCTTCACTATCGTCTTCATATGAAAAAATAGGTAAGATCGGTCCAAAAATCTCCTCCTGCATGACAGGGGTATTCCATTTTACATTGGTTAGCAGCGTTGGTGAAATAGTTAAACGTTCCTCTTCACTGAATCCACCTGCAACTATATCTCCGTCATCCAAAAAGGTAAGCAATCGTTTAAAGTGACGTTCACTTACGATCCTTGGATATGTCCCCTCTTCGTACTTAGTTATATAAACATTCTCAATTTCATTTGTTAAATGAGAGAGAAACTCTTCTTGAATTTCTTTGTGTACAAGCGCATAGTCTGGAGCGACACATGTTTGACCCGCGTTAATAAATTTCCCCCAAGCAATTCGTTTTGCCGCTAATTTCAATTTGGCACTCTTATCAATAATAACTGGACTTTTCCCGCCTAGTTCTAGGGTTACAGGTATTAGGTTTCTTGAAGCTGCTTCCATTACCTTTTTCCCTACACCAACACTCCCTGTAAAAAATATGTAGTCAAATCGCTTTGAAAGTAATGATTGACTGACACTAGCATCGCCTTCTACAACCACAATATATTTCTCCGAAAAATGAGCTTTAACTAATTGTGAAATTAGTCTTGATGTATAAGGTGTTAACTCAGAAGGCTTGATAACCGAACAATTTCCTCCTGCAATAGCACCAATCAAAGGTGCAAACGCTAACTGCAATGGGTAATTCCAAGGTGCGATAATGAGCGCTACTCCATGAGGCTCATGATAAACATATCCCTTAGAACCAACGTGCGAAATAGCAGTCTTTACCCTTTTCGGCTTTGCCCACTTACGAAGGTGTCTCTGCACATAAGCAATTTCTTGATAAAGTGGTCCAAGCTCTGTTAAGAAAGCCTCTTCTTTTGTTTTATTTAAGTCCTTGTTCAAGGCATGAAGAAAATCCTCTTCGTACCGTTGGATCGCTTGCTTTAATATGTTTAATTGTTTCAGACGAAATGATAAATCCCTTGTCTCACCTTTATAAAAATACTCTCGTTGGTTTAACAATAATTGATCGTCCACAGACAAATTCTCCTAAATTAATCTAATATAAAGCTCACTAAAAGTGGGATTAAAAACAGCTCCATTAAACCCCACTTATTTGCGTCCATAATCAGCTTTTATTTCTCCCCATGTTTCCGTATGCCATTTTTTAATTTTGTTAGGATAACTATTGGTTTGCAGCCATCTTTCAGCACGGTCCATTAATGACCAAATATAGTCCGTCTTTTCATTCCGCTCTAATGTTGACTTAGCCTTCTTTTGCTTTACCCATTTAATGGCTGTCATTGAATCGGAATAAATAGTTTTCGAACTTCCTTGTTCTTTTAGGTAAGCTAGTCCGTGGACAATTGCTAAAAATTCTCCCATATTATTCGTGCCAATATGGATTTCATCATGAGCAAATAAGATTTCCCCCGTTTTCGTATCAACACCTTTGTATTCTACAATACCAGGATTGCCTCGACAGCCTACATCAACAGAAATGCTGTCCCATTCAACTTCCTCATTAATCCCCTTATCTACTTTAGCATTTGAACTGCTTTGGCTTCTTGGCCTCAATTCCCCGGATAGAGCAGCTTCTGCTTCTCCTTTAGTTGGAAACGATTTAAACCTTGCCCCTGTAAATCCTTTTACTTGGGCTTCACATTCAGCCCACGTTGTAAAGATTCCTGTTTTTCTTCCTTTCCAAACGACATAAAACTTCTTTTTTGCCAATGTGACACCTACTCTTTGAATAGAATTTTGATCTAAAGAAATAGTAACAGTGAAACCAATTTTAGACAATGACAAGGAGGCTGTGCAAATGGATAAGCGAAACAGACAAAAGGGAAAGGCGTTAACAAATAATCAGACCCCTAAAGAAAACTTATTGAATGAAGATGTTGCAAGTGAAATGATTGATAATGGGACAAACCGTGCAAACAACAAAAAGAAATAAAATTCTTTTTTTATGAATAATTTCATTAAAATTATCCAATAATGGTGCTAAAAAAGAGGTGTGACCTAGCGTGAATGTGACGATTAACCGCAAACGTTCAGTTAACGAGCCTGGGGACCTTATCAGTACAAAAAAAAATAAGCTATACGCCATTATTGAAGACCGTGGTGAAAAATACCCATTCCATCTCCTATGCCTTGAAACGTTTATGATTATAGAAAGCTATGACTCGCTTCCGACTAATCAAGAGATCGAAGAGGATATTGGAGATAAACTTGACGGGATTTATCAGCACACGGACTCACACATTACATTAAATTAAGAAGGGTTATCCCAAAATGGTCACTTCAGACCGAGGATAACCCTTCTTTTTTAGCATTACTTCAAATTAGCATTAGCTAATGTAACAAACTCATATCCTTGTTCACGCAGGTCCATAACAGCCAATTGGACTCCCTTTGCAGTCCCACTTTCAGGTTGGTTCATATGAAGAAGCACAATCGATCCATTTGTAGCCTTCATCATCGCCTCGTGGACCTCACGAGCAGAGAATGTCGCTCCAGCATCACCTAAAATATCAAAATTAACAACTTGCAACCCTAAATCATTTACAATTTCAACGGCTACTTCGTCATAAAATGCAGTACCCGAACGAAACAAAGTTGGAGCTTGTCCTGTTAAAAGACGGATCGTTTCTTGGTTTCCTAATACTTCTTCTCTTACTTCCTTTGGGCTCTCAGTCCCCTTAATTCCCCAGGCTGAATTACCAGTTACTGAAAGAGGCACATGTGACGTTCCATGATTCTCAATTTGAAATAACGGATCATGAGCTAGCTCTAAAAACAATTCCTCATGCTCTACTATCCAACGCTCATTAATAAATAAAGTAGCAGGGATTTTTTCTTCCCTTAAAAAATCAATCAATGATGCATCATACCCATTCCCATAAGGGCCTCCACATGCATCAAACGTCAAAGCAATTACTTTCTCATCTGTATCTATACGAGTTTTCACACCTTCAACATTTTCTCCCCAGTGCAGCGGTTCACGCTCTTCGTATAGGCTCAAGTCTATCTCTGGCATACTCTCCTCTATCGCTAACTCCTTTTCAACTTCTTTTTCCTCTATAATGCTTTTTTCTTTTTCTATTTTTTCACTCGATTCTTCTTTTGGACTCTGAATACCACACGCCTTTAAGCCTATAACAGCTAAAAGCAGTAAAACTTGAAACCACTTCATCACATACTTCCTTTCAAAAAAAAATCCCCTAAGTATTAGCTCTTAGGGGGAAGATTATTATTCATTTTTCGTTGACTCTTTTTCCGGCTTCTCAGATTCTTCATACCAATCATCGAGAACTTTTGCATCTAGTACTCTGCCTTCAATAAAAGAAGATTGTTTATCTAAGAAAAGACTCTTCCATTCCACGTTCATATCTTCGGCAATTTTAACTACCGTTAGTAATTCCTGCCAAGCAACATAACGTTTGTACCAAAAAAACTGCGGTTGCTCCGTCATGTATGGATACAGATCATCAAATTCGGTATGCTTACAATCGACAGTACGTTCAAACTGTGTTTTAGCCTGTATAACTCGTTCTTCAAAATACGCATGAATTTCTTTCTCTTCCACCTGATATCCCTCCCGGTCTACTTTCTATCTAAATGACAGTCATAACATAAAACAACAGCAACAGGTATATTAATTCTAACCTATGCACTTTCCCAAAAATAAAGAATAGAATTTCATAATTATATTTTAATCATACCACGAGTGACGTTTTTACTAAACGAAAAATAGTTAGAAAATTATTGAAACAACAAAAAATATTTTTAATCCCAGTCTACATTTGTTGTTTGTAGTTCTTCTTGAAGCAGTAACGGTAAGTAGTTAACGTCAGCCGCATCATCAGGATAAGAAAATCCTATCTCCTTATCTTCTACCACTTCAAGAATTTCTTGAATAACCTCATCCATTCCTTCAACATAAAATCGATGCAAAAATTCATAACTTATTGGTTCTTTCGGTAAAAGTTCGTTTGCACAAACATCTGCATCTACATAATTGACATATGTTCGACAAGGAATAGGGCGCACTTCATACGCCATACATTTATTCGTTTCCCGATTCAAGAATATACAAGGCAGATGGAACTCTTTATATTTCCTCTTGAAATTTTGATCCTTTTCAAAATCAAGTTTCTTCATATCAGACAGAGTAGCTTCGTGTTGGTGCAAATATTCTTCTACTTGATTTTTTATCACCTGTTTCCTGTCTTTTGGCAACTGATTTATATAAAATAGCATTAACTTCACTTCTAAACGAGTAACTATAATCGGAAAATAACAACAATGAGCACATCCAACCCGACATAAAGAACTCAATTCCATTTCTTTCTCAACTTGCTCTATTTCCGTATTAACTTGAGATAATAATTTTTCAAACGATTCATTTAATACTGTTTGAACATGTTTCCCTTCGCTGTTATCCAATATTTCATCTACAACATTCAAGAAAGGTTCGTCATAATCGTAATTTCTTTGGTTAATCTGCCCAACTATATTCTTCATATCTTCATATGTTAATTGACGCTTCACGGTTAAACAGCTCCTTACGTTAATCACATTTAATACTAGTCCATACTTAGAGAAAAATCGATCGTTTTATGTGAAAAACCTAAAAAAGAAAAATTCATAATGTTAGGGATCATTTCCATTGACGTTCTTTTTTTTTCTCGGTATGATTGATGTGGAAAAGAGTACACAGTTCGACAAAATTCTTGTTTTGATGAAAGGAGGAAAATTAATGTTAACCGTCAAGAAAGTCCTAAATAACAATGTTTTAGTTGCAGAACACCCTAACTATGCAGAAGTTATTCTTATTGGAAAAGGGCTCGGCTTCGGAAAAAAGACAGGTGACCATGTTGCTGATGCACAAGCAGAAAAATTCTTTGTTTTAAAAGAAGAAAAAGAACAAGAGCAATATAAGCAACTGCTTGATTATGTTGATGAAAACTTCATTGGACTAATGAATGATATTATTGAAATTGTCGAAGAAAGGTTTTCTGTTAACTTACATGAACACATTCACATTGCATTAACGGACCACCTTTTTTACGCAATCAAAAGGGTTAAACAAGGCTTAGATGTAAAGAACCCTTTTCTCCCGGAAACCGAACTAGCTTACCCAAAAGAATTCTCCGTAGCCACTGAACTGGTGGATTATTTGAGCAATCAATTAGACCTTGATATCCCTCCTGGAGAAATAGGATTCGTTGCCTTGCATATTCATAGTGCACTAACAAGACGTTCTCTAAAAGAAGTAAATCGTCACACTCAATTAATAAGTGAATTAGTCTCCGTAACTGAAGAAGCGTTAAAATTAAAAATCGATCGCAAAGATGTAAATTACTTAAGACTTGTCAGGCATCTTCACCATGCGATTGAGCGGATAAATAAAGGACAATATTTTGATAATCAAGATTCATTAAAAAATGTGTTGCAAGCTGAATATCCTCTGTGCTACAATTTGTCATGGAAATTGATGAAAATAATGCAACAGACTTTGAAGAAAACGATTCCAGAAGCAGAAGCTGTTTATTTAACATTACACCTTCAAAGACTTTCTAAGCAATAATAATTAATAAATGCTATCATATTTCTTTTTACGTGTTACTGGTTATGCAGGCATGAGTGGAAGGGAAGCGATTACACGAGTATCTAAACGATACGCGTGTAATCCCTTTGCCACTCATGTCTTTTTTGTTGCATAAATTTCAAAATACTATTTCAAACTAACTAAACAAGGAGGAATCATTATGTTTAAAAATTCATTTGGCGTTTTACAACGTGTCGGTAAAGCTCTCATGTTACCAGTTGCTTTATTACCAGCAGCAGGTATTTTGCTTGCTTTTGGTAATGCTCTGCAAAATCCAGATTTAATAGCACGAATTCCTGCTCTTGAAACGGGCTGGGTAGTCATGCTTGCTAGTGTAATGGAAAATGCAGGTGACATTGTTTTTGCTAACCTCGCTCTTTTGTTTGCAGTTGGGGTTGCCATCGGGCTCTCGAATGGAGATGGTGTAGCCGGTCTAGCTGCTTTAATCGGTTACTTAATCATTAACGTTACGATGAGTGTAATTGGAGGTTATGGTGAGTGGTCACCAGAAATGATTGCTGATGATCCTGGTATTTCTAATGTTTTAGGGATTCCAACGCTACAAACTGGGGTGTTTGGTGGGATCATAGCTGGTTTGCTTGCCGCCTATACGTATAAAAAATATTTCAATATTGAACTACCATCTTATTTAGGTTTCTTTGCTGGAAAACGTTTTGTACCTATCGCAACAGCGTTCTTTGGTTTGTTGGTCGGTATTGCTCTATACTTTGTATGGCCGACTATTCAAGTGGGATTAAATAATTTATCTTACCTAATGGTAGAAACGAATCAAACGGTATCAGCCTTTATTTTCGGGGTTATCGAACGTGCGTTAATTCCATTTGGTTTGCACCACATCTTTTACTCTCCATTCTGGTTTGAGTTTGGACAGTACACGAACGCAGCTGGAGATATTGTACGAGGTGACCAACGTATTTTCTTCGCACAACTTCGTGATGGTGCGGAATTAACAGCTGGTACATTTATGACTGGTAAGTTCCCATTTATGATGTTTGGGCTACCTGCTGCTGCATTAGCTATTTATCATTGTGCTCGCCCAGAACAAAAGAAACTTGTTGCAGGTATTATGGGCTCTGCTGCTTTAACTTCATTTTTAACTGGTATCACAGAGCCAATTGAATTCAGTTTCTTATTTGTTGCTCCAGTTTTATTCGCGATACATGCCGTATTTGCCGGTTTTTCTTTCATGATTATGCAAATGCTCGATGTTAAAATCGGTATGACTTTCTCAGGTGGGGTTATTGACTTCTTACTCTTTGGAGTTCTTCCGAATCGAACTGATTGGTGGCTTGTTATTCCAGTCGGTCTAGTATTCGCTGTGATTTACTACTTCGGCTTCCGCTTTGCGATTAAGAAGTTTAATTTAATGACTCCGGGTCGTGAAGAAATGGATGAAGATGATTCACCTTCAACTGGAAGAAATACGTCTGAACTACCATATAATGTGCTAAAAGCTTTAGGTGGGAAAGAAAACTTAACAAATTTAGATGCTTGTATTACTCGCCTTCGCGTTAGCGTAAACGATGTTGACAAAGTCGAAAAAGACACGTTGAAGAAGCTAGGTGCTTCGGGTGTTATGACGATGGGGAACAACATTCAAGCAATCTTTGGTCCACGCTCTGACCAAATTAAATCACAAATGCAAGATATTATTAGCGGTCGCACACCTGCTCCAGTTGAAGAAACAGCACCAGCAACTGAAGCTGTAGCTGGTGACGTATCATTTGTATCACCATTAGCAGGTAAAGTACTACCAATTACAGAAGTTCCGGACCAAGTTTTCTCTGGTAAAATGATGGGTGACGGGTTTGCAATTGAACCAACAGAAGGTGTTGTTAAATCACCAGTAAATGGGAAAATCGTCAACCTCTTCCCTACAAAGCATGCTATCGGTATTTTGTCTGATGAAGGAAAAGAGATTTTAATCCATGTTGGTCTTGATACAGTGAATCTTAAAGGTGAGGGTTTCGAAGCGCTAATTAAGCAAGATGATACTATCGAGCAAGGACAAGAACTCCTTCGCTTTGATCTTGATTTCATTAAAGAAAATGCAACATCTACAATTACACCTATTGTCTTCACAAACTTAGCTGAAGGTGAATATGTGGAAATCAATAAAAAAGAACAAGTATCCTTGAACGAAAAAGATGTTGTTTCCATTAAGCAAAAGTAAATTGGAATGTCATACAAGTTCGATGCATAGGATGAAATAAACAACAAAAACGAGGAAGCCACAAGCTTGCTCGTTTTTGTTTTGACTTTTTTGAAAGGATGGATGTATATGTATATCGGAAGTAAAGGTTGGTATGTGAAGAAATTAAAAGAAAAGGGAATACGCTATATAGAAGGTAGGAAATTGAACGATACAAGGCACATGTATTAGCAACCCTTTTACATGAATCACAGTCTAAGTAACAGTTACATTACGTGTCTGACAAACAAAATGATATCCTCTTTTATCTATATAAAAATCATCTAGGTCAGACACCCCCTCTTTCTTTAGGTCTAGGAATAAAGACTCATTAAACAAATAAGTGGAAATCGTTTCCTGATTTTTGCGTTAAATCCCTCACTACTTCCGTAAACTCTCACATTATTACATAGAAGATGAGCGATTCGACACTATTCTCGATTCCTCATACCTGATAAAATCAAGACTTACTAGAAAAGATCTGATAAAAGTTGGTGAAATGATGTTTTCAAATATTGAAATAGGAATTGACTTAGGTACTGCTAACATCCTTGTATACAGCAAAGATAAAGGCATTATCTTAAATGAACCATCAGTCGTTGCCCTTAACCTTGATACAAATGAAGTTCTAGCTGTTGGAACAGAAGCAAAAAATATGGTAGGTAAAACACCTGCAAATATTGTCGCCATTAGACCGTTGAAGGATGGTGTTATTGCCGATTTTGATATGACAGCAAGCATGCTAAAAGCAATCATGAAGAAAACGAGCAAAGAGCTAGGAGGACTTACTCTTCGTAAACCGAATGTAGTCGTTTGTGCGCCATCTGGATCGACTTCGGTTGAACGTCGTGCCATCCTAGATGCAGTTCGAAGCTTTGGAGCAAAAAATGTCCATCTTATTGAGGAGCCACTAGCTGCCGCAATCGGTTCTGGCCTTCCAGTTGATGAGCCTATTGCAAACGTTGCTGTTGATATTGGAGGAGGAACGACAGAAGTAGCTATTATTTCATTTGGTGGTGTTGTTACATGTCACTCAGCACGAATTGGCGGAGATAAATTTGATGAAGCGATTATCCAGCATGTACGTAAGAAATATAATATCTTAATTGGTGAGCGAACAGCTGAGCAAATTAAGATGGAAATTGGCTATGCTCCTATTGCTCATGAAGAAATGACAATGGAAGTACGCGGACGCGATCTCGTACACGGTTTACCTAAAACAGTCACTTTAAACTCTACGGAAATTCAGCAAGCCCTTAATGAGTTGCTCCTACAATTGCTTGAATCGGTAAAAGCAACTCTCGAGGATTGTCCTCCTGAATTGAGTGGAGATATAGTTGATCAAGGGGTTATGCTCACAGGTGGCGGTGCCCTATTAAATGGTTTACAAGAATGGCTCGCTACTGAGATTTCTGTTCCCGTTCATGTAGCCCCGAATCCACTTGAATCGGTAGCAATTGGGACAGGCCGTTCGCTAAAATTTATTGATAAACTACAAAAGATTTCAGTGTAACCAAAGAGGGCACTGAAGCATCAGCAATGTAGATTTTTCTCTAAAGAGAGAGGAGCAGGGCACTTTAATCCCTTCTCCTCTTATTTTTCATGTTTACGGGAATTATTCCACTACTTTGATTCCCATTCCTTCTTGTTTTTCATACTCAATCAAGCGTTATTTCGCGTCACGTATAGCTTAGGAACTCTGCTCGAAAATACAGGTACATCTTTGCGAATACGACTAACTTCGTCCAGTTTCAAACTAATACTTATTGTCTCTTCACTCGTTGACGAAGCTTTGTGAACAATATCCCCCCAAGGATTAATAACCATTGAACTTCCTGCGAATTCAACCTCATCATATGTACCCACTCGATTACAACTTACAACAAACAACTGATTTTCAATCGCTCTTGCTTGTTGGAGAACTTCCCAATGATTAGCTCTTGCCATAGGCCACTCCGCAACGACAAATACCACTTCCGCCCCTTGTAGCGCTAGTGAACGGACGAGCTCAGGAAAACGTAAGTCATAACAAATAATAATCCCCATCTTACGTCCGTCTAGCTCAAATACTTGTACTGAACTTCTCCCTCCTTTTAAGTAAAGATGTTCATCTAACATCGGAACAAGATGGATCTTATCATATGTATAAATAATTTCGCCGTTTCGATTGAGTATATACGACCTATTGTAAATACCGCCATCCTCCTCCACCGCAATAGAGCCAGCAACAATATTTACATTTAACTTCCTAGCTAGTTCCTCTAGGAATAACTCTGTTACATCCTTATCTGGTTTAATTGTCACTTCCAATGTAGGTAGCGTATAAGCTGTCGTCCACATTTCAGGTAGGACAAGGATATCAGGCTGTTGTTCCTTACAAATCTGCTCTGCCCACATTTTTATCTTTTCCCGGTTTTTAGCAGGATTGCCAGGGACAATATCCATTTGATATGAAGCTATTTTCATATTACTTCTCCTCCCATTACGTTGTATGTATCTTTCCATTATATCATTGGTTAAAAGAGAAACCGAAATAAGAATGGTTATTCCTTATCGAGGTTTTCATTCTAAAGGCTGTTTTCGTAACGATTGATGCTGTGAAGAAACGTTTTTCTCGTAGTGAAATACAGTGGAAGTCACTCGACTCCTGCGGGATGAAGAGGGAGGCCACTGAAAAAGGTACGGTTTTGACCTTTTTCAGTGACCTTTAAGCAATGAGCGGAACCGTTGCTTCCTCGAATCCGCTAAAAAGGACTTTTTCAGTGCCCTCATGAAGAGGTAGGGGCAGTACACACCCGCAAGGAGGCTCGACACCTCCTTGCGGGTGCGAGTGGCTGGAGCGCAATGTAACGAACATGAGGAGAACACGTATCCCCAAAAACAACAATGTATGCGAAAACATCCTTCTAAAAAAACAACAAAACCTTACCAATGGTTTTGTTGTTTATCTATTTAATTTCTCATAATAATATATATTAAATATATTATATAAAATATCGTTAAAGCCATCCCCTCGTATTTTTTCACTTTATAGTGTGTACGAGAGAAGATAAACAAGATAATCGTTAGCACAAGTAGCACAAAAATATCAAAAAATAATTTATCATTCACCGGTAAAGGAGAGATTATAGATGCAACCCCAAGGACAAATAACACATTAAAGATGGAGCTTCCAACAATATTCCCTAAGGCTATCTCACTTTGTTGTTTCATTGCAGCAGTGATTGATGTAATTAGCTCAGGTAAAGAAGATCCTATAGCAACTATTGTTAGTCCTACTAACGTCTCACTCATCCCAAAGCGTAAAGCAATATCCGTACTACTTTCTACAACCAAATATCCGCCTAATACAATAGCCGCCAACCCTCCAATAGTAATAAGAATGCTCTTACCCCATCCTCCAGTTTGGTCAATGTTTTTGCCTTCACCAATTTCATCTTCACGGCTATTCCTAGCAGCTTCAATTACATAATACAAAAATATAGCAAAAAATAACAAGAAGATAATTCCATCACTTCGAGTAATAAAATTTTCATTTGTAAATTGGAGAGTCCTATCACTCATAACTACGAGTAATGCAACCGTAGCTAGAAAGGCAAATGGAATTTCTTTTTTTATTGTTGGCCTTTCGACAGCTAAAGGGAAAATAGCTGCCGTCACCCCAACAACTAAAGACATATTTAATAAATTACTACCAACAATGTTACCGATTGTGACATCCGCATTCCCTTCTAAAGCAGCAATGATACTAACTGTTGCTTCAGGGGCCCCTGTACCAAAAGCTACAATTGTTAACCCTACAATAAGAGGTGGAACACGAAACAATGCAGCAATATTAGACGAACCATCAATAAAGTAATCCGCCCCTTTAATTAATAACCCAAAACCTATTAAGAGTAAAAGATATACCATCTTATTATCACCCGTCCATTTTGTAATCTTTTTTACTTTACACAAATTGAAGGGATTTTAACCTTTTTCCGCCAACAAAAAAAAAACGACTCACATGGAGTGCACTGAAACTCTCAGCTTTTCAGTGTACTCGTCACATAGAGTCATTTTTACCTAATCCTATTATGCTGCATCTGAAACTTTTCTCTGGCGTTTTGCCAAGAAGAACTGAGGATACTTTTTTGAAAGTAAAATTAATACAACAAGCGTCAGCAACATCTCAGGTATTAAATAAGAGATATTATAATAAAAAGAATATAGGCTAGCATTCATTCCATCTGGAGCATATTCTCCAAACCATACTACACCTGATGTAAAGTGACTAAAAAAGCGTAGTGTCGTAGCAAATAAAAGCCCTGTAACAATATGCGTCGTGCTAGGAACCAAGTCTTTTTTCAACATAAAAATGCTCGCGAATCCCACTACAAGATACGCTAATGGATAATCTAGAATTAACTGTACCGGGTGTACAACATATCCCCCAAGCAGCAGATTTAATAATCCGACTAATAACCCTGTTACTACACCCATTTTCCAACCTCGTCGAAAGGCAATAATAAAAATAGGAACCATAATCAGCGAAATCGAACCACCCATTGCCCAAAGAGCCCCAAACTTTACATTACTTAAGACAATCGCTAAACCTGTCATCACTGCCACTTCAATCATTGTTAATAAACGATCTCGAAACATGAAAAAACCTCCTTTTGTTTTTATCCACAAGAGGAGGAAAAGTGTCAAAATAAAATGAGCACAAATAAGCACAAATTATTAACAGCCACTTCCCTACGCTAGTTTAAACTAGATCAGGTTCTAAGAGTTGAGGGTTACCCTCTCTCAGTCACTTGACACCCCTAGTGGATATTGCTTGAAACTGTCCATTATATTATATCATATTCTACTAAAAGGTTGGATTTCTTCTTATATTTCCCAACTTTTCAAACGCAGCTGCAACTTCAATTAACTTATTTTCTGTAAATGCTTTTCCTGTGAACGTAATCCCAACCGGTTCTCCTTCTTCTGTATAACCTGCCGGAACTGTAATAGATGGATAACCTGCCTTAGCTGGAATCACTGCTCCAAGATTATTTGGAAAAACAATGATGTCAAGATCATCCTTGAGCAGCGCCGCGTCAATACCAATTTCAGTGGAATGATATTGATCAAATAAAAGCGCATCTAAATAGTCAACCTCAGTTAATGTTCCGCTAGTCCTATCTGATTTTGTAAGCAAAGACTGGCCGTATTTCAGCCTCCTCTCTGCATCTTCTTGGTTAAAACGAATGACGTCAGTAAGATTATGTACTGGTAGTTGCGAGCTAACTTCTTGTAAATAAGCATTTAAGTTAGCCTTAAATTCATGCACCAACACGTCTATCGTCCAATTCTCTTGTGCTGATGGGATAACGATTTCATCAACCACTTCTGCTCCCCCACTTTTCAACGTTCCTATAGCTTGATTAAGGATCGCTTTTTTTTCGTCACTCAATTGATTAAAAAAGGGATCTCTCGCCACACCAATCCTTTTTCCTATAAGTGTAGGCGAACGAAGAGCATTTAATAAAGAGTCGGCAGAAAGTGAGCTCCTTTTTGTTACAACATCCTTCTCATCTTCTCCCATCATCGCTACTAAAACATAAACAGCATCCTTTGACGAGCCATTGGACCTGCTGTATCTTGAGTATGAGAAATAGGAATTATCCCATGTCTACTAATAAGGCCCACCGTTGGTTTAATGCCAACAAGACTATTTTGACTCGATGGACTTAAGATGGATCCTGATGTCTCCGTACCAATTGCAACAGTTGCCAGATTTGCTGCAATAGCAGCACCAGAACCTGAGCTTGAACCACCAATATCAAACTTTCCGGGCCCATACGGGTTTAACACTT
Source organism: Halalkalibacter flavus (assembly GCF_036663575.1). Taxonomy (NCBI): domain Bacteria; kingdom Bacillati; phylum Bacillota; class Bacilli; order Caryophanales; family Bacillaceae; genus Halalkalibacter; species Halalkalibacter flavus. Next base: position 77,545 of record NZ_JAWRVK010000009.1, on the reverse strand, counting down.
GCCCTCCTCGTGAGCTATAACCACTTGGCATATTTTCAGTTGACATAAAATATGCCCATTCCGACATGTTCGTTTTCCCTAAAATAATAGCTCCTGCTTCACGGAGCTTTTTCACTAAGAATGCATCTTCATTTGCATAGTGCTCCGCTAGTGCCAATGAACCAGCACTCGTATGAAGCTTGTCTTTTGAATCTATATTATCTTTTAACAACACAGGAATTCCATGAAGTGGTCCTCTCGTCTTTCCATTTGCACGTTCTAGATCTAATACGTCTGCTATATGAAGAGCATCTGGATTCACTTCAATAACTGAATTTAAAGTAGGACCGGAACAATCAATGCGAGAAATTCGATTTAAATAAAATGAAAACTAGTTCTTTTGCCGAAACCTCTTTACTCTCCATTTTTTTTTGTATTTCTTCAATGGTTGCATCTAATAACCAACTCTTTTCAATCTCTTTTAGTTTTGGGTTGATCATCTCAAGACCTACTTTCATTGACATGATATTATTCCATTATACTGAGTGTTTTGTGAGTAAACTAGTAAGAAGCATGAGGAGTACAAAGAAAAACAGGCAGTCTCAAAGGTCATTTTGACCATTTGAGACTGCCTATTATCTTCCTGTTTATACGGTCTTCTTCTTCCAAACTCCTAAAACTAATGCTGTCACAATAGCACCAACAACAATAGCGAATAAATACATAAACCAACCACCAGACACAAGCCCGATAACAAAAATCCCACCATGTGGAGCTGGCAAGCCAATTCCAAATAATGCTGTAAGCCCACCTGCTACTGCTGCCCCAGCCACACAAGCCGGAATAACTCGACCCGGATCAGCTGCAGCAAAAGGAATGGCACCTTCCGTAATAAAGGACGCACCTAAAATATAATTTGTCTTACCTGCTTCTTGCTCTTGCTTCGTAAACTTACGTTTAAAGAATGTTGTTGCTAATGCAATTCCAAGTGGTGGAACCATACCACCAGCCATTACAGCCGCATGAGGACCAAAGTTGCCCGCATCAATCATCGCGATACCAAAAGTAAAGGCAGCTTTGTTAATTGGACCACCCATATCGATTGCCATCATACCGCCAAGAATGATTCCTAGGAGTACCATATTTGTAGTACCCATACCACCTAACCAGCCTTCAAGTCCGCGGTTAATCGCACTTAGTGGTGTAACAAGAAGTAACATGATCATACCCGTTAAGAAAATATTGAATACAGGATAGAACAAAATCGTCGTAATCCCGCTCAGTTGTTGTGGTAAACCAGCTAATAGCTTCTTTACAAGAAGGGCAATGTAACCACCTAAGAAACCTGCAATTAATCCACCTAAGAAACCTGCATCTCCATTTACAGCAATTAAACCACCAACCATACCAGCAGCAAAACCTGGACGATCAGCAATACTCATCGCAATAAAGGCAGCAAGAACCGGAATCATTAGTGCAAAGGCTGTGCCTCCACCAATGTCCATTAACATTTGGGCAAACTCATTATTTAAGTCAATATCAATTAAGAAGGAAAGCGCGATTAAAATACCTCCACCGACAACAAATGGGAGCATATTCGAAACACCATTCATAAGGTGTTTATAAAATCCACCGCCAGATTTTCCTTTTTCTTGATTTCCATCATTTCCACCAGAACCGCCAGACCCTGTATAAACTGGAACATTCCCAGATTTAGCTTGATCAACAAGTTCTTTTGTACGACGGATTCCATCTGTTACTGGCACTTCAATAACCTTTTTACCAGCGAAGCGATCCATTTCCACTTTTGTACTCGCTGCAACGATAATTGCTTGAGCATTTTCAATTTCCTCTGGCGTTAGTTGATCTTTCACTCCACCAGAACCATTTGTTTCAACTTTAATAGTTAATCCTTGTTTTTTCGCTTCATCTTTTAGAGCATCCGCCGCCATAAAAGTATGAGCAATTCCTGTTGGACAACCTGTAACAGCTAACAGATCATACCCATCTTTTGCTGGCGTTTTTTCTTCTTCTTCTTTCTCCAATTGCTCTTGTTCTTTTTTATCAATAGCAGCGACAACGTCAGCCTCTGTGTTTGCTTCTAATAAAGCCGTACGGAAAGCCTCATCCATTAAAAACGTAGACAACCGTGATAATGTTGCTAAATGCTCTTCATTTGCTCCAGCTGAAGCAGCAATCATAAAGAATAAGTGAGTAGGCTGGCCATCAAGCGCTTCATAATCTAATCCGCTATCTGAGCGACCAAAAGCAATCGACGGAGTTTTAACAGCTTCACTTTTTGCATGAGGGATTGCGATTCCATCGCCAAGACCCGTTGTACTTTGCTCCTCCCTTGCAAGTATTGCTTTTTTATACTCAGATGCACTATTTAATCTGCCAGCGTCATCTAGCTTTTTGACTAATTCATCTATCGCTGATGCTTTGTCGCTAGCTTTCATATTGAGAACGATTGTATCTCTTTTTAATAAATCTGAAATTCTCATCCTATTCATCCCTTTCTATTCTAATTCTTTGATATTAATTTCCATCATTAATGCCTCTACTTTTTCCCTTTCTGCAAATCCTTTAGAAAAAGCGGTCGCACTCCCTGTTGCAACTGCAAATTTAAATGAATCTTCTAGTGACATATTTTCTGTTTTAGCCGCTAAGAAACCAGCAACAACGGAATCCCCCGCTCCAACAGAGTTCTTCACTTCCCCTTTAGGAGTATTAGCGAAAAGGATTTGATCCTTTGTTCCTAACACTGCTCCATCGCCTGCAAACGAAACCAAAACATATTCGATTCCTTTTCCAAGAAGTTCTCGGACATAAGGAATGGCTTCTTGTGGTTCATGTAGTGTTACCGAAAACAACTCTCCTAGCTCATGGTGATTCGGTTTAATAAACGTTGGCTGAGCTTCAAGTACTTTTGTCATGGCTTCACCGCTTGAATCAATAAAAACCTCAGCGTTTCTCTCAATTGCACTTCTACATAACACTTCGTAAATTTCACTAGGAATCATCGCCGGTACACTTCCTGCTAGAACGAGCGCATCGCCTTCATTTAAAACCGACAATTGTGTTTGCAATTGCTCAAGATGTTCACTAGTAATTTCAGGTGATACACCGTTAATTTCTGATTCCTGTTCACTTTTGATCTTTATGTTAATCCTTGTATCACCAGTAACTTGAATAAAGTTTGTCTGTATGTCTTCCTTTTCAACGACATCTTTTATATATGCACCTGTAAATCCACCTATAAATCCAAGTGCTTCACTTTGATGTCCAAGTCTTTTTAATACTCTTGAAACATTAATCCCTTTTCCCCCCGGGGCTTTATAGTCATAATTAGAACGGTTCACTGCACCAAGATTAACTTGTTCAAGTTCAACAAAATAATCAAGAGCAGGATTTAAAGTAACGGTATAAATCATAGGCTAACCACCTTTAACGTTGTCATTTTTCGTAAGTTTCGTAAATATTCTTCATCGACTTTTGTACTAGTAACTACTATCGCCTCTTCAACGTTACTAAATTTACTAAATGAAATTTCACCAAATTTTGAATGATCTGCCAGAATAAAACTTTGACGTGATCGTTTTATTGCACTCTCTTTAATGAACGCTTCTTCAGGGTCAGGCGTTGTATAACCATCTGGAATGGCTACTCCGTTTACCCCAATAAAAGCTTTATCAAATCTAAATGACTCCAAGGTTCGAATTGCACTTCTACCAATAAAGGCCCTTGTCCCTGACTTCACATAACCACCAACAACATGTGTTTCTATGTTTAGATCAATTAACAATGGTATATTTGACAATCCATTAGTAACAACGACAACTTCCTTTCCTTCTAAAAAAGGAATCATTTCAACTGTACTTGTACCAGCATCAAGGAAGATGCAGTCTCCTTCGTCGACTAAAGAAGCAGCCTTTTCGGCAATCTTTTTCTTCTCTTGACTGTTTTTGATCGTTTTCTCTGCAACTGTCGGTTCTTCTAATTTCTTTTGAAGAAGTGTCGCCCCGCCGTGAATACGCTTTAATTTATTTGCTTTTTCAAGGTCGGTTAAATCCCTTCTAATTGTTGATTCTGATGCATTCGTCTCATCAACTAATTCTTGCATTTTTACTGTAACTCTTTCTTTTAATAAAGAAAGGATTATTTCATGTCGTTCAATTGTGAGCAAAACCCATCACCTCACCTTACCTACAAACATAGTATACACCCAAAAGCGATCACATTCAATCACTTTCGATCATTATTACACAAAAAAAGAAAGCGCTAACCATTTTTTAGGTTACCACTTTTGTTATTTTTTATTGAAGTTGAAATGAATTTGTCAGAATGAAAATGGACTTCTTCCAAAGAGACGACTGAAAAAGGTACAGTTTCCACCTTTTTCAGTCGTCTTCTTATCCTTTTTTTAGGTTATCTTCAATTTCTTCAACTAACAAAGATAACTCTGTCCACCGCTCAATTGTTTCTTCCAACTCTTTTTCTAACGATTCTTTTTCCTTCATTTTTTCTGAAATAGCTCCATAATCACTACCTGCTTCAGTAATTGCATTTTCTATATTTTCAAGGTTCTCTTCAATTCCTGTAATTTTGTCTTCAATTTGATTCCATTCTTGCTGATCTTTATAAGATAACTTTTTTCTTGGTTCCTTTTTAGAGTTATCTAGATTACGACTCTTTTCTTTTTCACTAGGCCTTACTTCTTCTAATTTGCTCTGCTTATCTGCTAAGTAATCAGTGTAATGACCTTGAAACCGTGAAACAACACCATTCCCTTCAAATACGAGTAAGTGATCTACAACACGATCGAGAAAATAGCGGTCGTGAGAAACAGTGATGACAACACCTGGAAATTGATCTAAATAATCTTCAAGTACCGAGAGTGTTTCCGTATCTAAATCATTTGTTGGTTCATCCAAAAACAATACATTTGGTTCCTTCATTAAAACTCTTAATAAATAAAGACGTCTTCGCTCCCCACCAGACAAACGGCGGATATACGTATATTGCATGGACCTTGGAAATAGGAAACGTTCTAACATTTGTTCTGCCGTAATACTTGATCCATCAACAGTATAGACGACCTCTGCCACTTCTTTAATATAATCTACGACACGTAAAGATCCATCGATTTCTTCATCCTCTTGTGTGTAATAGCCTATTTTAACCGTTTCACCAGTAGTAATTGTTCCTTTATCTGGGAGAATGCGACCAGCTATCATATTCAATAATGTTGTTTTTCCACTTCCATTCGGACCTACAATCCCTAGCCGCTCTCCTTTAACAATTAAATAATTAAGAGAATCGATCAGCACTCTTTGATCGTATGTTTTTGAGACATCTTCAAGCTCAATAACTTGCTTTCCTAGTCTATGTGAACCAATGGCAAAATCAAATTCACCTCGTCCGGAGAAGCCTTCCTCCTCTTGCAACAGTTCCACTCGTTGAATTCGAGCTTTTTGCTTTGTTGTTCTAGCCTTTGCACCACGCTTTAGCCATGCTAGCTCTCGCCTTAATATATTTGCTCTCTTTTGATCCCTTTGCGCTTCCTGTTGCTCTCTTTCAGCTTTCTTCTCTAGAAATGTTTCGTAATTTCCAACATATTTAAATAAGCGCCCTTGGTCAAGTTCATACATATGATTTGTCACTCGATTTAAAAAATAGCGATCATGTGTAATAAGTATAATTGAACCTTTGTAAGTCGACAGAAATGTTTCTAACCACTCAATCGTTTCATGATCAAGGTGGTTGGTTGGTTCATCTAAAAGTAACAAGTCAGCTGGTTGAATAAGAGCCTTCGCAATCGCAACACGTTTTTTTTGTCCACCTGATAGCTGATCGACCTTTGCTTGATAATCGTTAATGCCAAGCTTAGAAAGGACTGTTTTCGCGATTGTATTTGCCTCCCAAGCATCAAGTTCATCCATTGTTTGCTGCCATTTCATAAATTTCTGCTGATAATGTTGACTTTCTGGATTTTTCTCAAATAACAACAAGCTTTGTTCGTATGCACGCATTGTTGACATAATTTTTGAATCTCCAAAATAAATCTGTTCCATAACCGTAAGATCACCCTGTAACTCGGGCTGTTGCGGCAAATATTCAATTTGAAAATCATTCGCATGAATTTGTTCACCTTTATCCGCCGATTCAACGCCAGCGATGATCTTTAAAAGAGTTGATTTTCCCGTTCCATTTACACCAATTAATCCAATTCGTTCTTTATCTCCAATTGTAAATGAAAGATGATCAAATAGCGTTTTATCACCGTATGTTTTTGTTAACCCCTCAACCTGTAACATGCTCATTATTTCCCGTCCTTTATCCCTATACTTATGAACTCTATTTTAACGCAACTTCCCCCAATTTTGCATCTTCTTGTAACAGACTCAAAAAAAGGTGGTGCCTCAGAAGGCCGAAACAGAGGCAGGGGTGTCTCAAAAGGTCAAAAACAGACCTTTTGAGACACCACCTAATACTTTTTGTCTTGATAAAAATAGTTCGGCTTAACCACTTCATCGTGATAATCTTTATGAAAAATATGCGTTGCAGCTGGAGATACAGGCGGGATAAGCCACGACCATGTTCCAGTTACCTTTCTATGTTTATCCGCTTCTCTATCTTCAAACTGCTTAAATTGTTTTGCAGCTGTGTGATGGTCAACAATACTGACTCCTGCTTGCTTAAACGAGTATAGAACAGCTTCATTAAGTTCAATAAGTGCACGGTCTTTCCATAACGTTGAGTCTCGAGTTGTTTCGAGCCCCATCAGTTCAGCAACTCCCGGCAAAACATTATAACGCTTTTGATCAGCTAAATCTCTTGCCCCGATCTCTGTTCCCATATACCATCCATTAAAAGGAGCTGCTTCATATATAATTCCTCCAACTTCAAGCTTCATATCCGAAATAAAAGGGACAGCGTACCACTGTAATTGAAGATCTGTAAAGTTTTCAATCGTGGGATGTTGGATTGGCACATTAAGGATACATTCGTTTGGAATGGAAAAGATTTTAGGTTGTTTATTTCCAACCTGAATAACTAATGGCAAAATATCATATGGCGTTTGATCCCCTTCCCACCCTAGCGACTCACAATATTTTGTGAAATTTATAGAGTCTGGGTCTCCAGTTATGCCATCCTTCGTCTCATATCCAGCATAACGAATTAATTGGTGATTCCAAATACGAACATGCCCTGGCTTAAATACTGTTATAGTCGGAATCACTTTTCCCTGATTAGTCCCGTATTGAAGGTGAAAAAAAAGTGCATTGGCTATTTCCTCTGCAGTTTCAAGATTCCGCTCATCTAGTACATGCATGGATTCCCAGAACAAACGGCCAATACAACGATTGCTGTTTCTCCATGCCATTCTCGCCCCATGAGCTAGCTCTTCATAAGTGTGGGTATATGTTCCGAATTCATCAATCTCCTTAAAGATAGATGCCATTCTTTCATTGTATTCGCGTTCATCTTTACTTAACTCTTGATAACACGTCTTGATAAATATTTTTGCTTCTTCTTGTAACATACCGACCACCTCATTTAGCGTCCGCTCTTCTTATTGTAGGCGAGAATTTCATTTTTACACAATTTACCTTACTGCAAAGAGAGCTAATTATCCGAGAAACAATTGATTATAACATGAACATTTCAAAAAAAGACATGCCATTGTTACAACGACATGTCTGCTTTATAAGTCTAATAATTTCCGGATATCTTCTTCAATTTTTTCCGGGACAACCGCTGGACCATAACGTTCAACCACAGCACCATTTTTATCCACTAGGAATTTAGTGAAATTCCACTTAATTTCCGAGTTCCATAAACCCTTTTTTTCGGTTTTTAAAAATTTATAGAGCGGATGAGCTGTATTGCCTTTGACATTAATTTTCGCAAATAAAGGGAACGTGACTCCAAAGTTTAACTCGCAAGCTTCTTCCATTTGTTCATCACTAACAGGTTCTTGATTTAAGAACTGATTTGATGGGAATCCTAACACAGCTAACCCTTGATTTTTGTACTTTTGATGTAACTTTTCTAGTCCTCGAAATTGAGGAGCAAGTCCACATTTTGTAGCTGTATTAACAATTAACAAAATCTCTCCCTTATAAGATCCGAGACTTACCTCTTCTCCATTAGACTTCAATACCGAAAAGTCATGAACACTCATCAAACCCCTCCTCACTTACGATCATTATACCGTAAATGAAAATAACAAACGAAGACTCTGCTCTTATTATCGTGTTCTTCTGGCAAAATCAACAAATCGAAATTTATCCGGGCGGTGCCGTGATTCCGTATATTGAAACATCGTTGCATCATCAAGGTAAACATGACTCTTAACCACAACAATCGTATCATACTCTTTCAAATCAAGAAGTTCCTTGTCTTCTTCTGTAGGCCTTTCAACCGTTATCTCTTTTTTAGCAAAACTTATCGTTAGACCGAGCACCTGTTCAATATATGCATATAATGATCTTGCGCATATATCTACTGTCAGACCTGGAACAAGGGATGTAAGGAGATAATCATTATCTAAAATAATTCGTTCTCTATCAATTTCCCGAACACGTTTCACACTCCAGACGTTAGTCGCTTCCTTCATCTGAAATTGCTCTTGCATATCCGGAGTCATCAATTGTTCTTCTAAGCCTACAACATCCGTTTTAGCGCGTTTGCCCATTTTATCAGCAAGTTCTCGAAAACTCACAAGCCCTGAGATCGGAAAGTTAATTTTCGTTACATCTAAAACAACTGAGCCCTTCCCTTGCATCTTCTGAATATACCCATGTTCAGACAACAACTTTAATGCCTTTCGAATTGTTTCTCGTGAGGCTTTGAAACTTTCAGCTAACTCATTTTCCGACGGAAGAAGTTCGTTTGCTTTTAAATCTCCATTTTCGATATGTCCTACTAACTCATCATAGATCATTTGAAATTTACTTTTAGTCATCTATACCACCTGTGTATAGTGTATCATGTTTACTTTGTGTAATAAACGAGTGACTCATAAGGTTTTAGTTGTAGTCTAGGTTTTAGTTGTTGCTTTTCTTCATAATTTGAAAGAAGAAGCTCACAGCTTGAAATCGAGTCAACCCACTCTTCAGGTACTTCAAACGTACCTTCCTTCCCGTAAAAGTTATTAACAACTAAAACTTTTTCATTTTCATATACACGCTCATAAACGAATAGTTGAGGATCTTCCTCTAATAATAATCGGTAGTTACCAACTGTTAAGATATCAAAGTCTTTACGTAATTGAATCAGTTTTTTGTAATGATAGAAGATCGATGATTCATCTGCTACAGCACGTTCGGCGTTAATTTCTTTATAATTTTCCGCTACTGGAATCCACGGCGTTCCCGTCGTGAACCCTGCATTTTCTTCATCATTCCATTGTACAGGTGTTCTAGAATTGTCACGGGACTTGCGTTTAATAATCTCCATGATTTCTTCTTCGTTTAACCCTTTTTCTTTCATAATGCGGTAATAGTTTAATGTTTCAACATCACGGTAATCCTCTATTGACTCAAAACCAGGGTCTGTCATACCAAACTCTTCACCTTGATAAATATATGGCGTACCTTGCATAAGATGGATCGTTGTAGCTAACATTTTCGCTGATTCATTGTGATACGTTGTGTCATTTCCATAACGTGTCACCACTCTTGGCTGATCATGATTGCACCAAAATAGTGCATTCCAGCCTCCACCCTTGTTCATTTCAACTTGCCATTTCGTTAAGATTTGTTTTAAAGCAAGAAAATCAAAATCTGCTATCGCCCATTTTTCACCGTTCGGATAATCTACTTTTAGATGGTGAAAATTAAAGGTCATGCTTAATTCTTTGCGCGCAGGATTTGAGTACTTTATACAATGTTCAATAGATGTCGATGACATTTCTCCAACTGTCATACTATCGTACTTTGATAGCACTTCTTTGTTCATTTCTTGGAGATACTCATGAACTCTTGGACCATCTGTATAAAATTTACGTCCATCCCCTGGGGCTACACTTCCATCATCATTTGGGAATGTTTGATCTTTAGATATTAAATTAATAACATCAAGACGGAAGCCATCGATTCCTTTTTCAAACCAAAAATGCATCATGTCATATACGTGCTTACGTAATGTTTCATTTTCCCAATTAAGATCTGCTTGCGTAACATCAAATAGGTGCAAGTAATATTGGCCTGTCTTCTCATCATACTCCCAAGCATTCCCGCCAAATTTCGATTGCCAATTCGAAGGCTCTGCACCTTCTACGGGGTCCTTCCATATATAAAAATCACGATATGGATTGTCTTTTGACTTCTGTGACTCCTTAAACCAGTTATGTTCGGTAGATGTATGGTTAACAACAAGATCCATGATTAACTTCATTCCACGTTGGTGTGTTTCCTTTAGAAGTCGATCAAAATCGTCCATATTTCCATATTCCTCATGGATAGAATAATAATCAGCTATATCATATCCGTTATCCTTCTGAGGAGAGGCATAGACAGGTGTAAGCCATAATACATCTACCCCTAGATTTCTTAAATAATCTAGCTTTTCAATAATTCCTTGTAAATCACCAACACCATTCCCGGTCGTATCGTTAAAACTTTTCGGATAAATTTGATATACAACTGACTTTCTCCACCATTCGTTCATACTAGTTCACCTTCCTAATTCCTGTAATAAACTCTTGCTTCATACGGTTGTAAAGTTATACGATTGCTTGGTTGTTTAGCAGCTTTAATAATACTTGAAAGATCACCTATTCCATCTCCATTGCTATCCATAAAACTTCTCGGGTAAATTTGATAAACTACACTTTCCTTCCACCAAGGTCTTTCCACTTAGAAAACCACCTTCCCTACTTGTATATACAAGAAAAGTCTAATTGTTATTCTAAGAAAAAACAAGGGAGCGATCAATATAAGTTGCACGCTGCCTCCCTTATACTGATCGTTCCCCTTTTTCACTTAATCACGTAAACAAACGTTTAATTAATTTCTTTCTTTCGTGTCTTTGCAAAAATAAATGTTAGAACCAATGGTACGACTACAGCAATAACCATACCAATTGCAAATGCAAGCCACTGTCCCGCTTGAATCGAGAAGATACCTGGCAAGCCACCAACCCCTATGGAAGGCGCTAAAACAGAGTTAAACGTAATCCACATGGCTGCAATTGCCGAACCGATAATAGCGCAAATAAATGGGAAACGGTATCGTAAGTTCACACCAAACATTGCTGGCTCTGTAATTCCTAGGTAAGCTGAGATTGAAGATGTTAATGAAAGACCTTTTACCTTTTCATCTTTTAATACAAAGTACATAGCAAGTGCCGCTGATCCTTGTGCAATGTTAGAAAGAGCTACAATAGGCCACAAGAACGTTGCACCAATACTCCCAATCAACTGAAGATCAACTGCTAAGAATGTATGGTGCATACCAGTAATAACAAGTGGAGCATAAATCCCACCGTACAAAAGACCACCTAATACTGCGAAATTATCAAAAATCCCTACAAATAATGCGGTTATTCCATTTCCAATTGCAAATGTAACAGGACCAATTGCAATAAATGCGATAAACCCCGTGACTAGTAAAGCAACCGGAGCTACTACTAGCAGTTGAAAACCGTCTGGAATTCGCTTTCTAAGTGCAATTTCTATTTTAGCTAGAACGAATGCTGCCACCAGAATTGGTAGAACTTGACCTTGATAACCGACTTTAGCTACATCTAATCCAAATAAGTTCCAGTATGGGATTTCACCAGCTTCTTGTGCCGCCCCATACCCCCAAGCATTAAGGAGGTCAGGATGCACAAGCATTAAACCTAATACAATACCGAGTAATTCATTACCACCAAATCGTTTCACCGCCGACCAACCAATTAAACCTGGTAAAAACACAAAAGCAGTATTAGCAATTAAGTGAATAATGTCAGCAACATCAGCCCACTGCGGAAACATAGCAACAACGGATTGTTCTGCAAATATCCCTTCAGCAGTTAAAATATTATTAATACCCATTAACAAACCGGCAGTAACAATAGCAGGTAAGATTGGAATAAAAATATCAGCAAGCGTTTTCACTGCACGTTGCAATGGATTTAAGTTCTTCTCCGCAGCCTTCTTCGTTTCTTCTTTTGAAGCCTCAGTAATTTCTGCAAGAGATACAAGCTCTTTATAAACTTTATCAACTGTCCCTTGCCCAATTACCACTTGGAATTGACCACTCGTAGAAAATGACCCTCTTACTACATCAATGTTCTCTAAAGCTTTTTTATCTACCTTTTCTTCATCTACTAAAGCAAGGCGTAAACGTGTAACACAATGGGTTGCCGACGCTATATTATCCTTACCACCTAGAGCAGCGAGTATTTGTTTCGCTGATTCTCTAAACTCACTCATCTTTTATTTCCCCTTCCCTCGAAAGCGTTTTCTCGGATTCTACATGTCCAAACTGACCGACCTTGTATATACAAGCCCTGATCACGTTTTCATTCTAACTTGTATATACATATTAGTCAATTGTTTCATTTATATTTTTGTAAGATTTCCTTATGAGAATGATTTATTCGTGATAAAACAAGGAGAAGCGACGCCCACTCCTTGTGGACATCGCCCCTTCATTTCATATTTTTTTTAAGAATATATTTACCTCAATCTTTTTGCATATTGTTAAGTAATGCAAGAAGGTGAGTAAAATTGCTCCCATATTCATTCCTAAAATAATTCCATCCATTTGAAAGCTTGGAGTAGAGCCTAAAACATACATCATGACAAAAGAAAATACCGTCGAGTAGAGCGCATGAACAAAAGCATCCTTCACTAGTCCAAGACCGATTAAATAGGCTTGCATAGGAATAACAAAGAAATGAAATAAAAAATATGGAACTAATAATTGTAAATAACGGATTGCTGGTGAATTCTCAAAAAAGAGACTAGTTAACGGTTCAGCAAAAAAGTAGAAAACAGCCACAGCAGGTATCCCATATATTGCCGTTAGTAACATTACCTTCCTTAATAGCGATCTCAGCCTTGCCGTATCTCCTCTTGAGTACGCCTCAGATACAGTTGGTATTAAAACAATCAACAACGAATGAGCAATAAAAGCCGGAAAAAAGCCAATCGTAAAAGCTACCCCCGCCATCTTCCCATACTGTACCATTGCAAGTGAATCAACCATTCCCGCTCTTACTAATGTTTCTTTAATAAAAAAAGGTTTCACTGCAAAAGTGGCCGCATGGAAAATACGTAGTCCAGTTGTCGGTATTGACACTTCCAGCAAACTTTTCCGTACTTTACTGCCTGAGAGGTTCGCCCTCGGTTCTCGTTTTAATACTCTCATTTGGATTAGAAAGGCAATAAATAAAAAGCTAAGTACAAGAAACTCACTGGCAATTAACGTACATAACGCTACTAATAAAGCTACTTCCGATTCAAATGAGGTGAACATAAATAGGATCATTAATAAAATGAGTTGTCCCGCACGCCTAAGAAAGTTGGCAAATGCGATCTTCCCCATCTTTTGTGCTCCCATGAAGTATCCTCTTGCTACAGAGGAAAACGCAATGATCGGAATCAGGCAGAGAAACAACCAAGGAACAAGCGGATGATACCTTTCAAACACAGGAATAATCGGTAGGATCCATAACGCCAGTAATGAAAACACAACCGTACACACTGTTGCAAATTTTAACGCATGCATCAACATGCTACGATGAAAAATAACATTTTGCTCCGCAACAAACTTAGAAATAGAAATTGGCAGTTCAAGACTTGCTATAACTACAATAAACAGCACCGTTGGCAAGATTGACATGTATAATCCTAGGCCTTCCTCTCCTAATTCCCTTGCCAACACCATATTAATCAAAAACTCTATACATTCACCTAGAAAAGCAGCAACAATTAACAATAACGCACTTTTGAAAAAGATATTCATTGTTTCTCTCCCCCACATCCTGTCCATAAATTTATATGAGACAAGTCACTAAAATATGGTTGAGAAAAGCAAGATTCATCGGAATAAAATAAAAAAACCAAGCTTGTAAATTAAGCCCGGCTAGAAAGTACTAATTATTTTTCATAACAAATTGAATCTCAAACTAATCATTTTTTATCGATAACGCTGCGACTTCTAAGGACGACTTCGTACTTTGATTCATCGGCATTACGATTGTCACTTTCGTTCCAACATTAACACAGCTTTCGTATCTTAGCGTCCCCCCCATCTCTTCAATAATTCTAAATGAAACCATTGTCCCAAGCCCTGTCCCCTTTTCTTTCGTTGAATAAAAGAGAGTACCAATTTTAGCCAGTTGCTCTTGACTCATTCCTTTTCCGTTATCTGCAATAGTAATTCTTACAACGGTTTGGTCCTCTTCGACCTTTACAGTAACTTGCCCTTTTTCAGGCGTTGCTTCAATTGCATTTTTAATTAAATTAATTAATACTTGTTTAAATTGGTTTTTATCACTGCTAATTAAAGTGTTCTTTGTGCCATCAATATTCAACTCTACGTTCTCTTTAAGAGAATAAGGGGTTAAAAAACTAATAATTTCATGTAAAATCTGATTCACTTCAATCACTTGAATAGTTTTAAATTGTGGTTTTGCAAAATTTAAATAATCGCTAATAATTTGCTCTGCTCGATTCATTTCATGCAATGCAATATTAAAGTATTCTTTTTTCTTTCCTTTTTCATCTTTTTGCATTAATTGGAGAAAACCTTTCACTACCGTCAGGGGATTACGAACTTCGTGTGCGATTGAAGCAGCCAACTCACTAATAGCATTTAATTTTACAGCTCTTTGCATCTCTTCTTGTATCCGCTTTCTTTCCATTAGTTGTTCCAATAATAAGGTTGCAAACCCCACTGAAATAACGAGTGCACCAATAAAGACAAGTATGTAATAAATAAAGTGACCTAATTGTCTATTCAAATCTCCACTTAACTCTAAATAAATACCCAAAAGCGTTAATTGAGTAAGCGCAGGCCAAAAAATTAACATAATAGAAAATCTGACTCTTTCCCACTTGTGCACAATTTGTTGATAGCGATTGGCGAATAAATGAAACATAAGAGAAGAAACAATAATGACGCCAAGGCCAATAAAAAGATGCTCTCCACCAACAATTGTCCTTGTTAAGAGTGTCACTCCACAAATAGCCCAACCTGCTTTTGGCCCCCCATATAAAAAAGCAAGCATTAATAAAACATAACGTAAGTCCCAATGTAATCCTTGTTCTTTAAACGAGAAAACGATACACAAAATAGCTGCTACCCCTAATAAAACAACTAAGACGAATTTTGACTGTTTATCTTTTCTGTTATTTAAAAAAAGAGTAACAACCAAGATTGGCATCAAAACGATCAAGAGGTGTAACAGGAGTTTTTCTGCAATCATGTAAAGGCTCCCACCTTTTTGTCAACCCACAGTGGATTCAATAATGTTACATCAATATTCGACATTCTCTCTGTTAATCCTTCAAAAAATTAGAAATTTTGTCAGTACATAATCTGACATTCTCTTAATTTTAAAAAGAAGTCTTACAAACATCCGATAAAAATAAACAATAAAAAAAGCCCTACTGTAATAATTCTAGCAGGGCTCCCTCCAATTAACTTTAAATATATCTATGCTCCATTTACAAATTAAGCTTTACTGACTCTACAATTGTCTTAACAAGTAGCTTAACTTCTTCTTCGTTAATGATGAGAGGCGGAGCAATTGTTAGTACATTATTATATCCGGCAACTGTAGCACCATTTTTCCCAATAATAACACCATTCTCTTTACAACTAGCAATGACTTTATTTACAAGTTGAACATCAATTGGTTCTTTAGTCTCTTTATCATTTACTAACTCAATTCCAATAAGCAATCCTTTGCCTCGAACGTCACCTACATTCGGGTGTGGTAATAACTCTTTTTTTAGTTCTTCTAACATTTCTGCACCAACGGCTTTTGCTCTTGTATACAACCCTTCTTTTTCCATAATTCCCAAATTCTTTAACGCTAGTGCACATGCTGCAGGATTCCCTCCAAATGTGTTGACATGTCTAAAATAGTCATAATCTTCGGATCCTTTAAACGCATCGTAGACTTCTTTTTTAACAGCCGTAACGGATAATGGTAAATATGCACTTGTTATCCCTTTTGCCATTGTAATAATATCTGGTTTTACACCATAGTTCATAAACCCAAATGGCTCCCCTGTACGCCCAAAGCCGCAGATGACTTCATCGACAATTAATAAGGCCCCTTTTTCCTGGCACACTTCCTGTACGGACGTCAGGTAATCTTCAGGTGGGAGAAGGATACCTCCTCCAGTAATAATTGGTTCCATAATAACAGCAGCAACTGTTTCTGCTAGCTCCCAAACCATCATTCGCTCAATTGCTTTTACTTCTTCTCGTTCTCTCCCTGTCTTAGTCAAATCAACTGGAGATCGATACGTATCAGGAGGCGCAACGTGAAGAAAGCCTGTAGTCATCGGTTCATATTTATACTTCCTTTGCGCTTGGCCAGTAGCAGCCATTGCCCCCATCGTGTTTCCATGATAGGAACGATACCTAGAAATGATTTTATAACGGTTAGAGTCGCCTTTTTGCTGGTGATATTGCCGGGCAATTTTAAAGGCAACTTCATTCGCCTCTGACCCGCTATTGGAATAAAAGATAACATACTCTCCACCAAGCAATTCATTTAACTTCTCTGCCAACTGAATAGCAGGGCCATGACTATGTGTTAGCGGGAAATAAGAAAGTTGCTTCATTTGTTCATAGGCCGCCTCTGCTAACTCTTCTCTTCCATAACCAACATTTACACACCATAGTCCAGACATCGCATCCAAGAAGCGTTTCCCTTCTTCATCTGTTACCCATACTCCTTTTGCCTCTTTTGCAATTAGTGTATTAGTGGGGTTATATGGCTTCATGGCATGCCAAACATACGCTTCATCCTTCTGCTGATACTTAGTTAACTCTGATTTTGACATAATACCTCCTCCTAACCTCTTCTACATTTTTATTTAGTCGTCCGAGATTTTAGACACAAATTTTGATATGTTAAATGCTTATGGCTTTACTGATTCATAATGAAAAGGGTTATCCATAAAGGTCAAAAAACGAACTTTATGGATAACCCCATCAAACATTAGACTAACATTAATCTATTTTGCTGTAGCGACTTTTGACAAGCCTCAAGAACTTTCATATTAGCGATTGTTTGTTCAATGCTATAGAATGGTTTACTCCCTGACCAAACACACTCTGAGAAATGTTCAATTTGAAGAGCATATTGATCACCTTTTACCCATTCTTCACGTGTTTCACCGTTCTGATCTGTAATCAATATTTGACCATTCCCTTCTTGTTTATCAGGTCTAAAAGCCGCCGGTACGTCTATTTTCCCCTTCGTACCAATCACTGTATATTGATTTTCATCAGGTTGCTGAAAACTGCAAGAAAAACTAGCTGTAATCCCTTCTTCAAAAGTTAATAAACCTGCTGTTGTAAGATCAACACCCACGTTAGCTGGAATATCGCCAGAAGCAAACACTTGCTTCGGCTCTTTATCTAGAATGAACCGACTGGCATGTATACAATAGCAACCAACATCGTAAAGACTCCCTCCACCTAATTCTGGGTTTAAACGTATATTCTGTGCTTCACTTTCTAAATTCATAGAATAAGAAAATGCTGACCGCATAAGATTAACGTCACCAATAACCCCACTCTCAATCAACTCCTTTACACGCTGGTGTTGAGGGTGGAATTGATACATGAACGCTTCCATGAATAAAACATTGTTCCTCTTACAAGCTTCAACCATATACTTAACCTCTTCAACTGTTATCGCTGCCGGCTTTTCACAAAGTATATGCTTCCCTTTCTCAGCCGCTTTCGTAACCCACGTTACATGAAGGTTGTTTGGCAAAGGGATATAAACAGCCTCAATTTCTTCATCGTCTAATAACTCATCATAGCTTCCATACTTCTTAGGAATGTCAAACAACGCCCCGAATTCCTCTGCCTTTTTTATATCACTGCTAGAAGCAACTGCAATGACTTTTGCATTATTCGCTCTTTCTATAGCTGGGATAATGGCTTTCTTCGCAATTCCTGCAGTGCCTAAAATACCCCATTTTACAGTTTGACTCATTTGTTTATCCACCTTTTCACTAATATCTTATCTTTATATTCATTCAAGATAACAAGAAAAAAACCCTTCTTTATCTCAGAAACAACAGAGGACATTGAAAAAGGTTGATCTTTACCTTTTTCAATGTCCTCTAAGCAATTAAAAACTTAAAAAGATCGCTCCATATCCTAAGCCACCAACGATGACAAAAGCAGGGTGAACTTTCCACTTCTCTAGTAATAAGAAGCTAGCAATTATTAAGAAGAGGGTATGCCATATTCCTGCTCCAACGTAAGAGCTTTCTAAGAAACGATATGTCAAAACTCCTAATAAAATGGCTATTGTCGGACGCACCAGCGCTGTCATATTTTTAACTTTTGGAGAGTCTTTAAATTTATACAAAAGCCCTAAAAGAGCAATCATTAAAATTAGTGAAGGCGCAACCGTTGCAAAGACCCCAACAACAGCTCCAAACACACCGCCAACCTCATACCCAATATAGCCAGCCATTTTTGTAGCGATTGGCCCTGGCAACGCATTACCTAATGCCAGTACTTCACTAAATTCCTCAACGGTCATCCATTGATATTTCGCAACTACTTCATATTCAACTAACGGAATGGATGCTGGGCCACCACCATAACCGAGTATTCCCGGAATAAAAAAAGCTAGAAACAGTTCCCAATATATCATTTAATTCGTCCCTTTCTGCCTTTCTATTTCTTCATTTTTCTGCTTATTAGGCTTTAACAATGCATAAGCGAGTAAAAGGGCAATAACGATTCCTGGATGAATATGTACTAATTCGATTAATAAAAAACTAACCAAAAGAAGAGTAACGCTAATTTTCCAACCGAGACCCTGATTTGACTTTTTAAAGAAGTCCCAAGTGAGAACCGCCATCATTACTACAACAATTGGGATCACACCCCTAGTCATTCCAACAACCCATGGTTGATCTTTAAATGTGGTCAACGTCGTTAATAATACGATCATCATTAAAATGGATGGCACGATTGATGAAAGCACTGCATTAATCATTCCTAATACTCCAGCAACGTGATAACCAATATACCCAGCCATTTTCGTGTTAATTGGACCTGGTAACGTATTCCCTAAAGCTAAAACATCACTAAATTCATCATCGTTCATCCACTTAAACGTTGTGACCACTTCTTTATGTACAAGCGGAATCGCAGATGGACCACCACCAAATCCTAAAATACCTGATCTAAAAAATGCAATAAAAAGATTTATATGAGTTTTCAAATGACTCCCACCTTAAACAAAAAATGTTCTATCCTATTCCCGAGATTGACTTTAATAACCAAGAGCCAAACCGTCTCCCCTTGGGTCTGCTCCACCTCGTTTTACGTTATGATCATCTATAAGGATAGCTCCTGCATGCCCCATAACATCAGTAAATTCCTCCACTACTTCTATATCATGCCCAACACCTTCAAGAGCTTGAATGATTTCATTTGGGACTCTCGATTCGACTTTTAAATTATTCGAACTAGCTCCCCATGTTCGACCATATAACCATCTCGGCGCTTCAATCGCTGCTTGAACATCAAATTGATAATCAACAATTCTTGTGACCAATGCAGCTTGTGTTTGTGGCTGTCCCTCGCCTCCCATCGTTCCATAAACAAGATAAGAAGAGTTCTCTTTAAGAAGCATGGCTGGATTTAACGTATGGAATGTTCTTTTGTTAGGCTCTAATGAGTTCACATTGTTTTCATCTAAAGAGAAGAAGCTTCCTCTATTTTGCAGAAGTATACCTGTTTGTTTTGGAATAATTCCAGAACCAAAATCATGATAGATACTTTGAATAAATGAAACAGCATTTCCCTCTTTGTCGACCACTCCAAACCAAACTGTGTCTCCTTTTGGGTCTAACTTTTTTTCCATCTCCTTGGAGAAGTTGCTATTAATTTGGTGAGCAAGCTCCATCCCATGTGATTTTGATAACAAATCATCTAGAGGAATATCAACAAAATCAGGATCTGTCAACCATTGATCTCGATCTTTGAATGCTAGTTTCGTAGCTTCAATTAACAAATGATAATATTCTTTAGAACCTTCTTCAATTGTGGAGAAGTCAAAGTTATTTAATATATTCAAAATCGATAATGATGCCATCCCTTGTGTATTTGGAGGCAAATTATACGCCGTATATCCTTTATAATCGACACTAATCGGATCGACCCAATTGGAACGGTGATTTTTAAAATCATTAACGGTTAACAAACCACCATTAGCTTGGAGGTCCTCAACAATCTTCCTTGCAATCTCTCCCTCGTAAAACACTTTGCTCCCTTCAGAAGCAATCAATTCAAGTGTATTGGCCAAGTCTGGTTGTTTCATCACTTCCCCTCTTTTATATAAAGAACCATCAGGCTTGAGGAATGTCCTCTTAAACTCATTAAATCGATGTAAGTATCTAAACTCACTATCTTCTTCGTTAATGTTTACATTCGTCCAGTGCTCTTGACTAGGAGTGACTGCAAATCCATTTTGTGCATAAGAAATCGCCGCTTGTAGTAAGTCTTCCCAGGAATATGTACAACTGAAGTGATCTTTAGCATAACGATAGGCTTCATCCCATCCAGCAACAGCACCTGGCACTGTATTTGCGGACAAATAACCACGAGAAGGTATTTTATTATATCCTTTTTCTTTATAACAAGAGATTGAAGCATTTTCTCCTGAACGACCACTGCTATTAAGAGCTTCTACTTTGTTTGTTTTCGCATTGTAAATCAACCAAAAATTATCACCGCCAATGCTATTCATATGTGGATAAACGACGGAAATAGTTGATGCAGCTGCAATGGCTGCTTCAATTGCGTTTCCTCCATTTTGCAGGACGTTCATTCCCGCTTGGGATGCTAAGTAGTGAGGGGTTGTAATCATTCCATTTGGCCCCATTGTCGTTGCTCGATAAGCTTGATCATTCTTGCTCATAATTTACCACCCTTCCTCTCCATTACCATTATAATATCTTTTGTAAATTATTTTAAGAACTTTTTCAAACAAAAAGAAATTATTTTTTAACTTTTTAAAACAAAAAGGTTATTTTACTCAATTTTCAATTCCGTTAGTTATCAAAAAAGGGGTTGTTCCACTGGAACAACCCTTTTATTTTGAATCGTTTTCTTTGACTTCAGTTACGAGGACCTCTCCCTTTATGAGCGACTATACATATCATAATAATATCCCCTTTCAGAGAGTAATTGGTCATGTGATCCCTGTTCAAAGAGTTTTCCTTCTTTTAAAACAATAATCTGATTCGCTTCTTTAATCGTATTCAACCGGTGAGCAATCACAAAACTCGTTCGACCTTTCATTAACCTTCGAAGTGCTTCTTGTATTTTAATTTCAGTAATGGTATCTATGCTACTAGTCGCTTCATCTAAAATTAACATCGATGGATTGGCAAGCATGACTCTCGCAATCGATAAAAGCTGTTTTTGTCCTTGACTAATTCCACTGCCATCTTGATCTAATACCGTTTCGTATCCGTTTGATAAGGACGTAATAAATGAATGAGCATTTGCCTGCTTCGCTGCTTCTTCTACTTCCTCATCACTTGCATCAAGTCTACCATAACGAACGTTTTCTCTAATTGACCCTTGAAACAAGTGCGTATCTTGAAGAACAAAGCCAAGATGCTTCCGTAAACTCCCAAATTTCACTTCAGTAATATCATACCCATCGACTGTAATCGCTCCACTTACTGGTTCATAAAATTTGGAAAGTAAATTAATGATTGTCGTTTTACCCGCTCCCGTAGGACCGACTACGGCAACGGTTTCACCCTCATTCACCTTAAAGCTGACATTAGAAATGGTGTTTTGATCGTCCTCATATGAAAAAGATACATTCTCAAACGAGACATTTCCTTTTATTTCAGACAATTCACGGGCATTGACTTTGTCTCTTTCTTCTTCCTCATCAATGACTTCAAACACTCTTTCTGCACCTGCTACGGCAGATAATAATGTATTAAACTGATTAGCAAGATCATTTAGTGGACGCGTGAATTGCCTGGAATACTCAGCGAAAATCACAATGACCCCAATTGTAATTAAATTATTAAATGCTAGGATCCCGCCTATTCCGGCAATAAAAGCAAAGCTCATATTATTTAAAACATTCATTAACTTTGGAATAAAGCCGGAATACGTTTGAGCCCAAAACCCCGCTCCCCTCAAGCGTTCACTTTTCCCTTTGAAAGCATCTACTACATATTCTTCCTTAGAAAAAGCTTTAACAATTCTCTGACCAGAGATGGTTTCTTCAATATATCCATTAACTTCTCCTAAGTGCTTTTGCTGCTCTTTGAAAAATAGACTTGTTCTTCGCGTTATCCACTTCATCCCAAATACCATTAGAGGAACAACAACCAATGTAATGACTGTTAAAATAGGACTTAACCAAACCATCACAACAATAATCCCTACAAAGGTCAAAATACTTGAGAAGATTTGGATGACAGAACTATTTAACGTTGTACTGACATTTTCCATATCATTTGTCAGCCTACTCATGAGTTCACCATGTTGGCGTTTATCTAAATAGGAAATTGGCAGCTTTTGAAGACGAGTAAATAATTTCAACCTCATTGCATAAATCGTCTTTTGAGCTACTCCTATCATCCAAAAATTTTGTAGCCATATACTAATTGAATAGAAAACATAAATAAAAAATAAGAAGATTAATAGTTGGTACAACCCATTCACATCATGACTTACTAAAAAGTCATCAATAGCCATCCCAACGAGGAAAGGTCCTAATAAACTTAATGCTGAACTGAGAACAATCATTAATATGACAAGAACGATGTATTTTTTATGAACAGCAAGATAATTCCAAATTCGTTTAATTGTACTTTTCCAATTTTTCGGTTTTGTTTTTACTATTGTTTCTTCCGTTTTTCTATCAGAATCGGGTAAGGGAATCCTATTATACCGGAAAGGTCTCGTCAGTTGATTAGACATTTAGCTCCTCCTCTCTCATCTGAGATTGAAGTATTCCCCTATAAAGCTCTGATTCTTTCTGTAATTGTTCATGATCTCCTTCGGCTATCAATTGACCTTCTTGTAGTAAAATAATATTATCAGCCTTCATGGCAGAGCTTATTTTTTGTGTAATCATTAACGTAGTGCATGAGTAGTTTTTCAAAGCTTCTAGAAAACTAGCCTCCGTTTTCACATCTAAGGCACTCGTACAATCATCTAATAGTAATATTTTAGGCCTACGCACTAGCGCTCTAGCAATAGACAACCTCTGCTTCTGACCACCAGATAAATTCACACCTTTTTGTCCTATTTTCGTCTCATATTGGTATGGTAGTTTTTCAATCACATTATGAATTTGAGCGTGTTTACAAGCTTCGACTATTTCTTCTAATGTTGCCTCTTCGTTCCCCCATTGAATGTTCTCCCGTACCGTACCCGAAAATAAAAATACGTCTTGAGGAACATAGCCAATTTGACGGCGCAACTGTTCAGGATTGATATTCTTTATATCCAACTCATCTATAAAAATTCTACCTTCACTTGCTTCATACAACTTCGGAATGAGTTGAAATAACGTTGTTTTTCCAGAACCCGTTGCCCCTAAAATTGCTAACATTTCACCTGCATTTGCTTGAAAAGAGAGATCGTGTAATACCTTCCCTCGTGTAGTAGGATACGAAAAACCAACATGTTCAAATTCTATTGAACCATTTATTCGTTTCTCAGAATACTCACCTGCGTTTCCTCGCTGTTCTTCTCCATGTTCTAACACTTTAGTAATCCGCTCAGCTGATGCACGCGCTCTCGAAAAGACAATAATAATCATTGAAAATACGGTTAAAGCTGAAGTGATACGAGTTGCATAGTTTACAATCGCAACAACTTCCCCTACTTGAGCTCCTCCTGAATTAACCTCAAATGTTCCAAACCATAGAATGGCCATAATGCCAACATTCATAAGAAACAACAATACTGGCATCGCAATTTCCATTAGCCTGAGTGCCGACATTGTTTTTTCCATCAATGCTTCATTGCTCTTTTTGAACCGATTATTCTCATGATTATGACGGACAAACACCTTTACTAGCCTCATTGCAGTGAGGTTTTCCCGCAGGACATGGTTCACAGCATCTAATTTCGCTTGGACGAGCTTGAAAAGGGCCTCTCCTTTTTTCATCATCCAAATTAAAAACATCACAATAACCGGAATTGCCACAGCTAGAATAAGAGCTAGCTTAACATTAATGAAAAATGCCATAATGGTACCACCAATGATTAACAAAGGAGCTCGCATCATGATCCGTAAACTCATGAATATCGTATTTTGAATTTGTGTTACATCATTCGTCAGTCTTGTTATTAATGATGATGTCTCAAACCTTTGCAACTGAGAAAAGGTAAACTTTTGAATCTTACTATAAAGCCCTGAACGCAAATCAAACCCTGTACTTTGACTTACATGAGCCGCATAAAAGGAGTTAATAACTCCCGCTACAAAAGCAAGAAAAGACAAAGCCACCATAATGCTGCCCCAGCGTATTATTACAGCAAAGTCCTCTTGTAATATTCCATCGTCGATTATTTTAGCTAACAATAATGGGTGAAGCAGCTCCACAAAAAGTTCAATTAGCATTAAGAACAACGCTATGCTAATCGGAAGTTTATACGGTCTTAAAAAACCAAATACGTTGGACACACAAACATCCCCCATGTATCTATTAATTTTCGCAATTCGAAATAATATAGTTAATTATAGCTTATTTTGTACTATTCAACTAATATTTAGTTAGAATTATTAGACGATTCAAAATAACATATTGCACAAATAAATCGATAGCCAAAAAAATGCTAATTTTGGGTCGCCTTTATGTGACTACAGGTAGGTAAGCTTATTTGAACTGTGGTTCCCTTTCCTTCTTCGCTTTCAAGACTTAAGCTACCGCCATGCTCTTCAATAATATGATTGCTTATCATTAATCCAAGTCCTGTTCCATTTTCCTTTGTTGTATAAAAATGTTTTCCAATGTTGTCTAACTTCTCTTTTGCAATTCCTTTTCCTTGATCAATAATAGCAACTTCAATGAAATCATGTTTTCTTGAAACATTAATAGTAATGATTCCTTCATACTTCATTGCTTCTATTGCATTTCTTAATATTTGATAAAGACTTGCTTTAATTTACTCTCGTCACACTGTACCATTTCCTTCTTTAGGGCCGTTTCCATTTGAAGTTCGATATCAATATTGTAAATGATTGCTTGCGTTTTTGTTAAAGTAACGACCATCTCAATTATTTTAAAGAGGTTATGTTTTTTTATCGATAATTCCTTTGGTTTTCCTAAAAACAGTAACTCACTCACAATCATATTAATACGCTCGATCTCAGATAGCATTATTTTCGTATACGGAGTAGATTTCGTATCGGTACTATCTATCAACTGTAAAAATCCTTTTAAACTTGTAATTGGGTTTCGTATTTCATGGGCAATCCCTGCAGCAAGTTCACCTAATAACGATAATTGTTCAAAATGCTGTAATTTTGATTGATTTTCCTTTTGTTCACTTATGTCTCTAACTAGTAAGAAATAAGTATCACCTAACAGAGTGGGTAACGGCTTTCGAAAGACTTCTACATCAATTGTTTTTCCCTTTACTATAAGTTTCCCTATCTTGCTCTGACTTCCATCAGCATTCTCTCCCTCCTCGCTCTCGCTATTAATAACAACATAGTTTGAAATGAATTTTCCATTTAATCGAACCTCTGTTGCTTCAAACATAGACAATCCAGCTCTATTTACATATTGGATTTTATCGTTTTCAACAAGAATAATCGGTATTGGAAGAAGCTCAATTATCAACTCTTCGTTCTTATTGCTAATACTCTTTATTTTGATTATCTTTTGTACACAAAAAACAGCGATCAACAGAACAATACTCATAATCACTACTTGCATAAAAGGACTTTTAATTACCTGTAATAAACATTAATAAAGTACTAACAACCAGTGTGATGACTACCAAAATAAAAACAAAAAAAGACCTAACCTTCACCAAGAGTGAAAAGTTAGGCCATGAATAAGACTTCTATACTATGTATATATTCTTTCATTTACCATTCAATATTCATTATGTATTCTAAACTAAGTAATTAACCATTATTCATTTCGGTGAACGCTGACAGCTAGACAGCAATCATCTAGAATACTAGCATACTCTTAAGAATAATTCAATCAGTTACCTTTACTTCCTAACTTTTCACAACTTACTATACCCCTTTATTCTTTTCACAAAACACTCTTCCCCTTTTCTTCTAAAAAAAAAGAAGGCTGACTCAAACCTTCTCTCCCTTATTACACTTGTACCACTTTATTACTTAAAGACTCAAAACCTGAAATCTTGCATTCAACGACATCCCCTTGACGAATCACCGCAGCTCCAGGTGTACCAGTCATAATGATATCTCCTGGTAACAGAGTTGTCACTTGTGACAAAAAGGAAACAATGTAAGCTGGTGAGCAAATCATATTTTTCACTTTGTTTTCGTGTACGGTGCTACCATTTAGCATTGTTGCAACTTGTAACGACTCTATGTTTTCCACTTCGTCCTTTGTTCGCAGCACTGGACCAAATCCAAAAAATGTATCAAAGCTTTTTGCCCTTTGGATAAATCGAGGGTTTTCCGCGTGTATGTCTGCAGCAGTTACATCTACTGCTGTTGTATAACCAACAATGACATCTTGAACCTCTTCTTCAGGTACGTTTTTACATTTCTTTCCGATAATAATAGCTAGTTCCGCTTCTGCAGTTGTCCTTTTTGATTGAAAAGGGATTTCAATTGCATCGTTGTCACCAATAATACTAGTATCAGGCTTCATAAAAAAGACAGGATCTGACGTTTCCAATCCACCTAGCTCCGACCTTACCGTTACATAATTCATTCCTATTCCCCAAATTTTATGAGGACAACGGTATAAGGGAGCATATGTAACTTCCTTTTTAGAGAGGAAGAGTTCTTTCTTTATCCGTTTTGGTCCTCCATTACGATACCACTCTCTCACTTCGCCAAGTTCACCTAACTCAATAAGCTTGAAAATAGAAGAAGCCCAGCTTTTCTGTTCTTGTTCATTAATATCCTCTATTAAAACGATTCCCTTATCAGTCACAATTCCAGCAACTTCTTTGCTGTCTTTTTTTACTGTGGCGAGTCTCATGATCATCACCTATCTATCAATTATTTATATGCTGATGCAAAAAGGCTTATATTCTTATAAACCCATTGCAATAAGCGTCTATCCTGATTTGGGCCAGCAATGATTGAAAGGGCAATGGGCATTCCTTCTTTCCCCTCAATTGGAATGGTCACTTGTGGAAAACCGGCAAGCCCAGCAATACAAGACAGCTGCATTGTTTGTGAACGGCGCTTTTCGATCTCTTCACCTGACAAATTACAAAGAGGAGCTTCCCCAGGTGTTGTTGGGATGATAAGTAATTGGTCGTCTCCTAACACTTCTAACAGCTTTGTAGAAATAGTTTCTTTTAATCTTAGATTTTCTGGCTTATCTTCTTCTCTTAATGTACTTGCCCAGTCAAATCTAGCAGCAATATCCGGTCCAAAGCTTGGATTCACTTCATTTATCCATTCACCATGGTTTTTCCATATCTCTAATCCTTGAAGTGTTCTAAAGCAGCTTGCCCACCTTTGTAAACCCTCTTCTGCAATCGTAAGCCATTCTGATTTGAATAATTTTTTCAGTTTTTCTTTATACGTTACTAGAACTTGCTTACTTCTCTCATCAGCCAAATCCCAAGCATCAGTACCAAATAAGAGCTTCGTAAAAGGTTTATCTTCTTTAAAAGACCTGTCCTCTTTGATTAGGACACACCCTACTTCTACTAATAATTGGGGATCAGCTGTCATCCATCCAACTGTGTCAAAACTCTCAGCAAGTGGAATAACACCATCAATTGACACGAGCCCATGAGTTGGCCGAAATCCGTAAATCCCACAATATGCTGCTGGGATGCGAACGGAACCACCAGTATCTGTCCCTAATGCAAAATCTACGACTCCTGATGAAGCCGCAACCGCTGATCCACTTGAAGAACCTCCAGGAATATGCTCTGGTGCTTTCGGGTTTATCGGTGTCCCGTAGTGAAAATTCTCTCCGTTTAAACTATACATCAACTCATCGGTAATCGTCGTACCTTGTAACGTAGCACCTTCTTGTAACAACTGGTCTATAGAGGAAGCGTTCTTTTTTGCCGGGGAATGTGTGCGTAGCCAATCTGGATTTCCAACACTTGAAGTTACTCCCTCAATATCAAATACATCCTTTACAGCAAAGGTACGCCCTGAGAGGTTTCCTGTTTTCACTGGTGTTGCAATGACATTCTCATCAATAAACGCATTAAAACGATCCTTCACGATACCCTCTCCTTCGATTACACATTCTTGATTCGTTCTTTGTTTTGGTAAACATCTAGCGCAGCTTGAACGCCTTCCCCAACATTCAGTTTCACTTTATGACGCAACAACACTGCTTCTAGTGAGGCTAGTGTTAGTAAAACATTTCGCTGCTGGCAACTGTAACCCATCGTCCCAATTCTCCAAATTTTTCCGTGAAGGGGACCGAAAGAACTTGCAATCTCAATGCCAAATTCTCCCAACAACATGGATCTAACTGAATCGCCATCAACACCTTCTGGAATGTTAACACATGTAACAGTCGGTAATTTATGATTATTGTCTCCAAAGAGAGAAAGCCCCATCGCTTCAATTCCTCTGACCAATGCTCTTTCATTTAGACGGTGTCGCTTGAAACGTTCCTCTAACCCTTCTTCAAGAATTAAACGTAATCCTTCATATAATCCATATAACATCGTCGTAGCTTCTGTATGATGGTTTAGTCTTGCAGGACTCCAATAGTCTTGTAATTGACTTAGGTCTAAGTAGTTGCTACGGATCTTTCTATGATTGTTGGAAGCTTGTTGGTTCGTTACAAGTCCTTTTTCAATAGACTTTCTCTCTAATAAGATGGCTTCAATTCGATCATTGTATGTTAATGGTGCCATCCCTGCAGGTACAGATAAGCATTTCTGTGTACCTGTGATCAATCCATCAATTTTCCATTCATCTGTTTTCACTTCTGTCCCTGCCACTGTTGCAACAGCATCAACAATAAGTAAAACATCCAATTCGCGACAAGCAAGGCCTATTTCCTCTAAAGGCTGCATTCTTCCCGTAGATGTGTCGCCATGAACCATTGCTACCACTTTTGGACGTACCTTTTTAATCTCAAAGATAACCTCCTCTGGGTCAAACACACTTCCCCAGTCACAATGAATAGCATGAATCTCCGCCCCGCAGCGTTCTGCAATTTCAGTTAACAAACCACCAAATCTTCCAAAAGAAGGGATGAGAACTTTATCTCCTTCTTCTAGGACACTGCAAAGCATTGCTTCAATCCCTGCTCGTGATGTACCATCCACCGGAAATGCCCAATGATTTTCGGTTTGCAATACTTTTCGTAATTGAATCATTGTTTCATTCATTAAAGATGTAAAACTTGGATCAAATTGCCCTAAAATAGATGAGGACATTGCTTGCAATACCTTTGGATCGACCTCTACCGGTCCAGGTGTCATAATTGTTCTAGCCGGAACTTGTAATCTATTAGATAGTTGCATATTCTCTTCCCCCCATTATGTTCAACTATTATTTTGCTAATTTTATTAATGCCTGTAACAAGACTTGTGTACCAATGACACAATCTTCTTCATCTGTCCATTCCTTTGGATTATGACTAATTCCATCTTTCGAACGAACAAAAATCATGCCCATTTCGGTCACTTTTGTCATCATTAGTGAATCATGGCCCGCTCCACATGGTAGTTTCATAGTCGAAATATTTAACTCAGCACATGAGTCTTCAAGCATACCAACAATTGATTCGGAGCAAGTGGCTGGATCAACTGCTTTTTTCATATCAATCTCTGCAATTATGTCTCTTCTCTCGCAAATTTCATTAATCGCCTTTGTTACTTCATCAACCATTTTCGAACGTAACTCTTTGTCACCATGTCTTAAATCAATTGAAAATACGGCTCTTCCCGGAATAATATTCACTCCACCAGGCTCGACATGTGTTTTTCCCACCGTACCGACCCCTTCGTAATTGGTTGAAATTCGTTCCACTTCAAGCATCACTTCCGCCATTGCGAGCGAGGCATCTTTTCTCATATTCATCGGAGTAGCACCTGCATGATCTGGGTGACCATTTAGGGTAACCTCTAACCAAACAGGTCCTTGAATAGTTGTAACAACACCAACTGCTAATTCGTGTTCTTCAAGTACTTTCCCTTGTTCAATATGCATTTCTAAGTATGCTTTTATTTCTTCAGGTTTTCGAATCGCTAATTTATACTGCGTAGCATCAAAGCCAGCTTGCCTAAGTGCCTCAGAATAAGTTATTCCATTTGCATCTTTTAAATTGAGTGTAGCTTCGTCTAAATAACCAGTCATTGCCTTACTGCCGATATATCCAGTTCCAAACCGAGCCCCTTCTTCATCTGTAAAAGATACGACCTCAATAGAATGGGTGAGTTCAATTCCTAATTCCTTTATGGAGCGAACAGCTTCAATTCCTCCTAAAACCCCTAGAGCTCCATCAAACAAACCACCTTGATAAACAGTATCCACATGAGACCCAGTCATCACTACTGGCGCGTTCTTGTCCTTCCCTTCTAACTTCCCAATAATATTTCCAACAGAGTCCACCCGAACGTCTAAGCCTGACTCCTCCATTAATTGGATTACATATTTTCTTGCCTCTAAATCTTCTAAGCTAAGAGCCAGTCTTGTCACACCTTCTTCAGTGACATTTGAACCAGCACCGATCTTACCTAGTTCCTGAATCGTCTTCCATAACCGTTGTTGATTTATTGGATTTATAATAATCATCTAGAATCAATCCCTCCTTGTAAAATCCCAGTTCTAATTGTTTTCATTGTAGATAATGGAAGAGGGTTAGTCATTGTTCAAAATATCTAATAATAAACTAGTTTATTATTCATATTAACCAACCATTTGATGCATTTCCTCATATGACAACAAGATGAATTGGTATATGTACCATTTGGTATGTAAGATCTTCTACCCTTGCATTTTAAAACAGCTTTAAATAAAAAAGGGTTCAAGAAGGTAACTCGACCTCCTTGAACCCCTTCAAACTTTATAATTAGTTAGACGGCAGATATTCAATTGTATAGATTTCATTTGCATCAAACTGCTTTTCTAATAAACCTAATTCAAATAGTTGATCAATTAGTAATTGCCAACGTTCCTCAGACATGTAACCAAAACCGTGTTCTTCGGCATCGCCACCATAAACAAAATCCTTTTGTGAATCCGTCTCAAATTCTAAATCTTCAAAAGCAAGATCAGGATTCACTTCATGAATAACTTCATTGACTTCATAAGGGGATTCTTTATATATATTCCACCCTTCCACAAAAGATGTAACAAAGTTTTGAACGGTTTCTTCATTATTCTCAATATAATCCTTCGAAGCAAATAACACGACATTATATGGATCAAAGCCCGATTCAGACACTAGTATCGTTTCAGTCTTAATTCCTTCCTTATCTAAGAAAAACGGTTCTGAAGTGACAAAAGCCTGACTGACAGACTCAAGGTCCTCAATGAAATTCACGTGTTGTCCGGTATAACTCATTTCAGTAACTCCACTTAAATCATATTTATTCATTAAAAAATCCCAATATGGAATACCTGGTTGAATGTAAGCAGTTCTCCCATTCATATCTTCAAATTCAGTAATATCTTCACCTTCGTGGAACATTAAAGCAGCCGGACTATTTTGCATAGCTGTCGCTAATGTAACAAGTTCAATTCCTTCATTCCTAGCAATCACTATTTGATCTGCATGAGCTAAGCCAAATTGTGCATTCCCTGATGCCACAATTTGAATTGAAGAAACTTGGGGACCGCCTGCTTCAATCTCAACATTTAAGTTATGTTCAGCAAATATTCCTTCTTCTTGTGCAGCAAATACACCACCATGTTGACTTTTCGGAAACCAGTTTAATACTAGTTTTACTGATTCAGCTGAGTCAGAATCTTCTCCATCCGTGCTTCCTCCGCCTGATTCTTGCCCACCACAAGCCACAAGCAATAAGAGAATGAGTGTAGTAACTATTACCAACTTTGCTTTGTACGCTCTCTTCAGAATCATCATAATTTAACCCCTCTCAAATAATATCTTTTTTATAAAAAACCTTTTCATAGTAGAAGCTACTAGCTACCTCTATATGTACTATATCCACCTGGTGCGATCAGTAATGGAACGTGGTAATGTTCATTTTCTTTTGTAATAACAAACTGAATCGGCACAATTTCTAAGAAATAAGGCTCTTTCTCTAGCTTGGAACGATAATAATCACCAACATTAAACCGGATCTGGTAGGTTCCCTTTTTCATCTCATTTGCTTCTAAGAGCGGCTCAGGTACTCTACCATCTGAGTTTGTACGAGATTGTCCGATTTTCACAAAGTGATTGTCATTATTCCTTTTCCAAAGCTCAATTACAACATTTTGAGCAGGCTTTCCAGTACTTATATCCAAGACATGTGTCGTAAGCTTGCCCAACTCCTTTTCTAAAATTAAATCCCACAATCTAAATCTAGCGATCTTACTTACTTGTTGAAGAGCTGTTTCAAATTCCTCTTCATAGCTATTATGAATTCGAGCTTTCATATTGCTTTTTATCGCTTTCTTACTTTGACCCTTTACCGCCATAATAAAAGGGAATCCAAATTTATTAATGTAATCTTTATTTAACATAGAAAACTCTTCAAATTCTTGTTCTGATAACTGACTGAGTCCGGCGTTTTTTTGTTCATCTCTAGAGGATTCAGAAACCTCTAATCTCGTACCTAAATCTGGATGGGCTCTTAAAAGAGACAGTTTCAAAGCAGTAGTAGCGCCATGCATTTCCTCAATCATATGATTGTACATTTGCTCGAGATTAACAAACGGATGGGCATTCCACGACTTTTCAGCAACCCAAGGTGAATGTTCAAACACAGCACCTACAATGTTAATAAATTGTGATTGATCCATTTTATTAACCTTTTCCATTGAGATTTTAATCTTCAACACCCGCTTTCCTATTTGTAACCTAATTATGACACCACTTTGTTGTAGCCATATCATAAACCGTTAAAGCTTCTTAGTCATCGTTTACCTTAACCTAAAACATACAGTAACTTTGTTCAAATAGCCTAATCAAAACGAAAAAAACGACAATAATTTCAAACAAAATTAATCACTACTTAGTAATGAAAAATTATAAAAAACCTGTATTTCGCCACTTTCTCAATATGACTGCCCTGCACTTTCATAACTTCCCTCAGTCCATTCAGCATGTTAGAAAAAATGACTGTTAAAATCACTAATATCAAATAACTTTATATCTTATTTACCTTACTTTCCAGTTAGGTGATTATTCACCCAGCACTAATGTAACTCCCACCTATTTTGTATGAAATAACTAACTAAAAGATTATTTCCGTTAGAAAACCTAACGAAGAAGTTTCGGAACTACTGATTTTCTTGTACATTGTTCACAATGAAAGTTTTTTATGCGAGGAGGAACTACAATGAGGTTATTAGACATATTAAACTTACCAACTTTTAAAGAAGCTACGGTTGTAGCCGGAGAAAAAGGTTTAACAAAAAACGTTCAATCCGTCAACCTTATGGATGCTCCTGATATTATTGATTATTTAAACGATGAACAGCTACTATTGACAACCGCCTACTCAATAAAGAATAACCCTAATGCACTAGTAGAGTTAGTAACGCAAATGGCTAATCAAGGTTGCGCAGGACTCGGACTAAAGACAAAACGCTTCATTGATGAAATTCCTACTGAAGTAATTGATCAAGCCAATGCATTGGATTTCCCCATTATTGAAATTCCTCTTAATTACTCACTGGGTGAAATGTTAAATGAGGCATTAGGATGCATATTAAAAGAGCGAACACATGAATTAAATTACGCACTCACTATCCATCGAGAGTTTACCGATATCGTTGTGTCAGGGGGGGGGTTTTCAAATATCATCGAAAGTTTAGCAACAATTTTAAGCTTACCTGTTATTCTACTGAATTACAGACTAGATATTATGGCCTATTCACACGATATTGATAAGGAAGTCTTCTTTGATATTTATTGGCACATTCACGAAAAGATCCATCATGAGAGTTTAGATACGTACAAAGTATTAACCATCCCAAACGAAGAGGGAAATAACGAATTTACAGAAGTTTCAATTTATCCAATTAATACAACCAATCAACAAAAAGGGTATATTATAATTTTTGGTACAACGTTATCAAGTGAATCTTTTTTTACACTCGCTGTTGAACAAGCAGCCAATGTCATTTCCTTTGAATTTATGAAACTACATGCACTCGAACAACATTCGCGCAGGTTAAAAAATGATTTTTTTGCCGACTTAGTCGATGGCGCTATCCCAAATGAAGAGGAAATTATTAATCGAGGAAAAACCTATCAATTAAATAAATCTTTCCAGTACATTTGTATTACTTGTAAGATGGATGACGCTTCAGAACTCTATCAAAATTCTCACCCTTTACAAACAGAAAAAGAGATTAGCTTACGTAGAGATCGCATTTACGAGCTTTTTGAATCAGTATTAACGAATAAATTTGAAAACTGTATTGTTTTTACAAAAGGAGATTTATTTACAACATTATTAGGCTTTGAATTCTATAATGACGATAGCGAAAAAAATGTATTAGAATCGATCACTGACTTACAATCTGATTTATACCAGGCGATCGACTCGTCTATGTCATTTGGAATTAGTAATTACACAGAAAATATTTCTGATATCCCCACGGCTTTTCAAGAAGCAGTCGATGCACTACGAGCAGGTTACCGCGAAAACAAAAAAAGGTTTATTAAAACGTATCGTATTAAAGAGCTAGCAGAAATTTTTAAAACAATACCCTCTCAAAAGTTAAAGGAGTTTTATCGATCGACTTTACGAGAATTAGCTTATCCGAAAGATAAAGAAAAAGAAGATCTAGTCCAAACCCTTGCCGTCTTCTTAAATCACAATTGCCAAATTTCTGAGACAGCTAAGATTATGTATATTCATCGGAACACAGTCATTTATCGAATTAAAAAGTGTGAAGAAATACTAGGTCTTGAGATAAAAGGGTCTGATGAAACCCTCACTTTAAGAACTGCCTTATTTATTCGCTCCTTTTTCAATAATAAAATTGAGAAACAAGTACTATAATGGGTGTCTCAAAAGGTCAAAAATAAACCTTTTGAGACACCCATTGTAATGCTCTTTGATAATCTTCTAAAGTGTCAATATCAAAGAGGATACCTCTATCCTTTACAACGAAATTTACTTTTTCAACAAATTGTAACAACCCTCTCCCTCCTGTATCACCTGTCAGTGTGGAAAAATCAATTTTCTTGAAGTTCCCCCAATAAATAGGGTGACCTGGCTTCTCGTCATAGATAGGCCGGATGACAAAAGGAGCAGATCCCTCTCGTACTCGGCTCCTCCCCTCCTCTAAAACGGTAGAAACCGTTTCACTCTCAATAAAAGGCTGGTCACCTAAAAAAAACATGACTGATTGAAACGGAGAATCAATATGGTCGATTGCTGTTACAAAAGATGTACTTTGGCCAAGTCTATAGTCAGGATTATAGACCCAACATACTCGTGTTGACGCACAGTCAATACCCTCTTTGATTTCTTTAGCCTTATGCCCTAAAACAACAATGACCTTTTCAAACGAATGCTCTAAAACAAGTTCAAGGACGTACTCCAACAATTTTTTATCCTTGATTCTTAATAGTTGTTTCGCAGCTCCCATCCGAGAAGAAGTTCCTGCCGCTAAAATAACAGCACATACTTTATGGTCAACCACACCAATCGCCCCTGATCTCTAATGAATAGTCTCTTTAAAACTTGGTTTTATTAGCTTTCAGCTTACGATGTTTATTCAACACCCGCTTTTTGTTTCTCACTTTAATTAACTCACCGACTATACTAAGACTAATTTCTTCTGCGCCCTCTGCGTCAATATCTATTCCAATAGGTGAGTGAATCCATTCTGGCACTTGCATTGGATGCAGGAGTCGCTCCGTCCGTCTTCTAGGCCCTAAAATCCCTACATACTTTGGATGATGTCTGCTAAAGAACGAGAGGATTGCTTTATCTCTAGCGAAGCTGTGAGTCATAATTAATACATAGCTATTTAATAGGAATGAATGGCTCGCCAAAAAGTGTTCAGGGTGTGCTTGAATGCATTGGGCCGCGTCAGGGAAAAATTCAGACCGACATCTACTTTCCCTTGGGTCTATAACAATTGGTAAGAAATCAAATTCAGCCGCTCTTTTCACAACGGGTTCAACATCAGGTCCTGCACCAAAAATATAAATCATATCCTTTGACTCGTGTAATTCAAATAAAAATTGTGTATTTAACTCAAGGTTCATCTGATAGTCAAAAATACGCTCCTCTTGATAAAAACGAATAGCATCTCTACATAATAAACGTTCCATTTCTAAAGGAGTTTGACCTAATATCTTTCCTTCCTTAGTAAAAAAAAGCCGACTTCCTATTTTTTCTCCAGTAAACTCACGTATAGAAATGACATCTTCACCCATTTTAAAAGCTTCAAAAACAGCCCCCCAAGAGCTTTCTCCATTTGTTCCTGTTCCTTTCCAATCGATAGGCTCTAATAACACCTTTATCTTACCGTTACATCCAGCCCCTTGTCCCCATCCTAAATCATCCTCCGATTGTAGATCATACGTAATTGTTTCTGGTTTCTTCTTGGAAATTACGCCATTAGCACGAATCCGTAAGTCTTCTTCAAGACAACCACCACTAATCAGACCATATTGTATCCCATTTTCTAAAAAAAGCATTTTTGCTCCTTCATGACGATAGCTAGAACCCTCGACTTGGATAACAGTTGCTAATGCACAA
Organism: Halalkalibacter flavus; assembly: GCF_036663575.1. Taxonomy (NCBI): domain Bacteria; kingdom Bacillati; phylum Bacillota; class Bacilli; order Caryophanales; family Bacillaceae; genus Halalkalibacter; species Halalkalibacter flavus. The sequence goes on along the minus strand of NZ_JAWRVK010000009.1, from coordinate 40,307 downwards.
GTTTGATTAGGATGTTGTTTTATAATTGTTAAATACTCATATAGTCCCTTCATTACAAACATCCTTTCAATTTGGCACTAAAAACGTGAAAATCGCCTTTTTCAGTGCCCCCTCAATTACTTGTTTGATTATTTATCTGTTAATCTTCGTAACACTCTATAAATACCTCCGTACCCTGTACATCGACAAAGGTTTCCTGATAATCCTTCTTTTAAATCTTCCATTGTCGCTTTCGGATTCTCCTTTAATAAAGCTTTCAATGAAACTATCATTCCTGGAGTACAATAGCCACATTGAAATCCACCTTCTTCTAAAAAGGCTTGTTGAACAGGGTCAATTCTATCTGTGCTAATACCTTCAATTGTCTGTATCTTCTTGCCATCACACTGGTAAGCCATCGTTAAACATGAATTTTGTTGCTTTCCATTAACAAGAACCATACACGCACCACATCTACCAATCTCACACGAAATCTTTGTCCCTGTTAAATCTAGATCTGTCCTGATAATATCTACCAAGCGACGAGAGGGATCAACCGGTATTTCTACTGACTCTCCATTTAATTCAAAAGATAGTAAATACTCCGTTTCTTTCTCAACTCTAATCCGGTTCCCCTTTTGACTCATTTTGTTCCCTCCTCTACTCCCTCTCCCCACAGGGTTAGAAAAGGTGTTTTTTGTAGCAGCTCCCGATTAACTGGTAGTTTTGTTACCCAAATGCCTGTTGCCTCTTTTATTGCTGAAACAATAGCAGGAGCTAGAGCAACTGAACCAACCTCACCTACACCTCGAGGGCCAAAAGAATCACCATCCGGTAACTCTTCAATTGCATGAACATACTGTTCTTCTGGTACATCAAAAATAGTTGGAACTAAATACGTATCTAAGTTCTGCGTCACGTATTTACCATCATTCATCATAGCGTCCTCCGATAGAGTAAACCCAAGCGCCATGACGCTACCGCCTTCAATCTGTCCTACATACCCCATAGGATTAATTACTGGTCCAGCCGCAACAGCGTGATCCATCCTAATTACTTTAACCGTTCCCGTTAGTAGATTTACTTCAACCTCCGCAATAACAGACGTACTCGTATAAAGATAGTGCCCACCCGTGAATGGATCCGGTGTAACAGGAAAGTGAAAATCAGTTGAACATTCTAGTTCAGCGACTCCATTTTTACCTAGTTCACTATAAGTAATGACTAGCTCCTCTTCTTCATTAACGTCTGCCCAAATGCCCCCTGGACCTGTTTTCAATGTTTCCACCGGGCACCCTGTTAATTCGTTCACTTTTGTAAACAAAGCTTCTAAAAAAGGGCCTTTTAGACGGTTCAAAGCTTGCCAAACCACATTGGTTGTTCTCGAAGCTGTCGATGACCCACTTGGTGGAACAAGATCGGTGTCTCCAATCACAATACTGAGATCATCCTTATCGCAACAAAAATGATCTTGTAACAAAATTTCCAATGTTCCTAATAAACCTTGCCCAAACTCCTCGTGACCGAAAGCAACCTCAATTTTTCCTTCCTTATTCAATCGGATAAGTCCGCCTGCGTGATCAGGAATACCGTATCCTAACCCTGAACCATGCATAGCTAGTGCCGCTCCTATGCCGCGTTTTATCCAAGGCTTCGAAAAATTCGATTGTGTCTTCTTTTTTTCCCAAAGAGGTGAGTGTTTAACAGCTTCCCATACTTGCTCTGGTCCATTTGTCGGTACAACCCGCTGTCCCATTGGCCCAAGATCATTCAGCTTTCTTAAGTTCTTTTTTCGCAATTCCCAAGGGTCTATCTTCAATTTCTCTGCCAATCGATCAAGCTGACCTTCTAGAGCAAAAATAACTTGATTTCCACCAAACCCACGAAACTCTCCCGATATTCCGTTATTTGTATAAACAGCCTTACCCTTTACATCTACATGAGGAATTTGATAAGGACCTACTGCATGTTCAGTAGCAAAGTTCAGAACAGGACCTCCTAATGTAGAGTAAGCCCCCGTGTCAGAGAGAATTTGAACTTGATGGGCAATTATTTCGCCATCTGCGTTCACTCCCGTTTTCATAGTGATTTCCATAGGGTGCCGTTTTAACCCAGCTTTTACAGATTCCCATCTTGAATAATGCATCTTCACTGGCTGATGACAATAAAGAGCGAGCAATGCCCCATACGGTTGTACATTCAATTCATCTTTTCCTCCAAATGATCCTCCTATCGGGCTTGAAATCACACGAATCTGCTCTTCCTCACAAGCTAATATTCTCGCGAGCTGCATTCTGTCTTTGTACCCATGTTGTGTCGGAGCGTAAACTGTTAATCTTCCCTCCTGACTTGGAACAAAAATCCCCCCCTCTGTTTCTAAGTACGTATGCATTTGCCTTGGAGTTATATAGGTCTCTTCAATCACATAAGTACATTGCTTAAACCCTTCATTTATATCGCCTCTCTGATAGTCCGTTTGATGTAGAATATTGCCGTCTTTGTGCAATTTGGGAGCTGTAGGTTGAAGTGCAAGTTCTGGAGTGTCTAATGTTTGAAGTGGTTCATAATCAACTTTAATAAGGGATAAAGCCTTTTCTGCAATTTCTTCTGTCATTGCTGCAACAGCTGCGATGGCGTCTCCCTCAAAACGAACAAGGGCATCACAAAATACTGGCTGATCTGGGATACTGATTCCAAATCCATTTAAACCTGGAATATCACGGTGAGTTAATACAGCAATAACACCAGGATATTCAAGAGCGACAGATGTATCGATCGAAAGAATTCGTGCATGCGGAACTGTACTTCTTAACACTCTTCCATAGAGCATATCCGGAAACGTCATATCGGTTAAATACCGCAGTTTGCCTGTAACTTTCTCTTCTCCATCTGGTCTTACTTTCCACTTTTCACCGCTCGAACTACGATCCAGCCACATTCGAAACACCTCCATTTCCATCCCATTGTTCAAACAATTCGCTAATAATGAGATTTGCAACCGTTGTTTTTTTGTAATTACTCGTTGCAAAAGGATCTGATGTTGCATTAAATTCTTTCGTAATCATTGGAAAGATCGTTTCAAATAAATCCTCAGATCCCTCTGTATTCTGAAGCTCGCTCTCCGTATGTGAGAGCCTTAATGGAATAGGCCCCCCACCAGCTGCTAATGAAACCTCTTGAAATGTCCCTTCCTTGTTGATCTTTCCTTTACCGGCAACTGTGACAAGCGAAGCCGTAAACGTTTCTCGTCTACCTACTTTTTGAAAAAAAGAAAAATCATCGTTGGATCGTTCATCAATCTCTACGGAAATATCAATTAGAATACGTTGGTCTCTTCTCCATTCGTTTGCCTGTAACCCAATCAACCACTCTTCCATTAACTCAGTCTCCATCTGTTTCCCATTAAACCAGTGCATCCTTGCATTGTGGATTAAAAATGCAGGTATGGTATCACCTGAAGCCGTATAGATATTTCCACCAATGGTTGCTACATTTCGAATAGACGGAGCCGCAATTTGTCGGCAAGCCTCCACAAGAGGGGAAAGATATTCACTAAGAAGAGGGTGTTTGATACAGTTCGCTAACGTAACTTGTGAACCAACTGAAATCTCTCTTCGTCCGAAAGAAAGGCTCTCCTTTACTTCTTTCATTTCATGTATTTGCTCTAAGCTGATCAAATTCGAAGGCATTTCCTTAAGGTCTGCTTCCCACTGCGTCCTAAGCCACGTTCCTCCAGACACAAAACAATACTCACTTGGTTTTAGATTAGTTTGAATCTCCCATGCGTCTTTCACATTGTTTGGTCTCCAGATTTTTTTAGGTTCAATCATGTCTAGACACCTCTTTCTGTAATTAACAGGTAGCATATAGTTGTGTATTTATTTTGTATGATATTTCCATTGTAAACAGCTAATTGGTTAGATTATTTCACGAGAAAAATTGAAAGATCCCCCCTGAAACCGAGGGCACTGAAAAAGGTTGATTGATACCTTTTTCAGTGCCCTCCCTAAAACCACATTTAGTTTTCACTATTTACAAAGTTAAAATATTTTGAAATGGAAATCACGGAAGAAGAATCAAAAAATGGAGAGAATCGTCTAATAAACCTAGAAGAGATTATGATGAATACACAAGCTAATATGAAAAAGATTTCGGTTGAAATGAAACAACTAATCAATACCTCTAAGAAAATTGAGCACATATTGCAGATTGTTACCTCAATCGCTGACCAAACAAATTTACTTGCTTAAATCCGACTATTTATCATGTAAAACAAAAACATGCTGGGTCTAATAGTACCTGAGCATGTTTTTCTTGATTCAACTTTGACACCGGTCACAATAAAACGTTTTACGGGAGGAAATCTCATCTTTTATAATTGTCTTTCCACAGCGTTTGCATGGCTTCCCTTCAAGGTCGTACACATAACAATGCTGATTATAGCCCCCAGTCAATTGGTCTTCCTTATATACAGGGACGTCCATATACCCACCTAATTGAATCCCTCTCTTTAATACAGCTTGGATACTTTGATAAAGCTTACTTTTATCCTGATCGGTTAAATCATGTTAACGGTCTTTTCCCTATTCACTTCAACAGCTGTAATTTTTTGTCCCATTACTTTATTACTAAGGAGACGGCGGTACGTTTCCATCTCTGGTAACTCCGGCACACAGGCTCCCCCTTTCTACTTTTGATCATTCTGATAGTATTTGTGTTCGTGAAATAAAAACATGCTTAAGTAACTTAATATAAAAACATTGCAACCCAATAAAAATAAGGTATCCCGAAAACCAAATTAAACGGCAATGTTAAACCAAGTGCTGACCCTAAATAAATTCCTGAATTGGCCTCTGGAATCGCTTGTGCTATCGCAGCTGGTGCCGCGATATAGGAGGCGCTTCCTGTTAAGACAGCTAATATGAAAGCTCCTCCCATTGATAGTCCAATCACTTGTCCTGTCAGGATCCCTATCGTCCCTCCAATAACCGGTAAAATAAATGCAAACAAAAAAGAAACGATTCTTATATTTTTCATTTGCTTAATACTTTGTGTAGCAATCATCCCCATATGTAATAAGAAAATACAAAGAATACCATAAAATAGATCTCCAAATAGTGGTTTGATTAGCAGGAGACCATCTTCATGAGCGACAAAACCAATAAAAATACCACCCAGCAGCAAGAAAATACTTTTTCCAAAGAAAGCTTCTTTTACGACATGTTTGATACTCGCATTCGGATTCGATTCCTCAGTGCCTTGTCTTTGCAAATAGAGCTTGTACATTATAATAGCCAAAATAATGGCTGGTCCTTCCATAATCACTAAAATAGCTGACATATATGCCTCATAAAAGATCCCCATCTTATCTAAAAAAGCTAATCCAGCTATAAATGTAACCGCACTAACCGATCCGTAATGAGCTGATACGGCCCATGAATCTAATACAGAGTATGAAAATAATCTATGAACTAGAAAATACGTAATATATAGCATCAAAATACTTAAGAACACTGCTGCAATTATGGTTGGGATCATCTCTACTAAGGAGACATACCTAAGCTCAGCTCCTCCTTTAATCCCAATCGTAAATAAAATAATCATAGTATACCCCGTATAAAACGCTGTTGGAACTTTTAAATCAGAGTTAACAACAACAGCAATAATTCCAATTAGAAAAAATAAGATCATCGGTGATAATAGATTGGAATACGCTATATCAATCATTTGATTCATGACAACACCTCCATACATGTTAATTAAACGTTTAATTGAAACCTAAAACTAGATATCTTTTCTTTTCTCATCAAGCATACGCGGTTCTGACGGACGGTTTTTCATAAGGACAAGCGGCGCTCGAATCATAAGATCTAACCATTCACCAAATTTATATGGTGCAAATGGTGTCGTGTAGTAACTACCAAAGCTTCTTAAGCCGACTAAATGAATATTAACTAAAATATAAACAATAACAATGCCGAATAATCCAAATATAGCGGATGCAATCATCACTCCAAAACGTAACAACCGAAACGTAATACTTACGTTGTAAGCAGGAATGGAAAAAGAAGCGATGGCTGTAATGGCAACAACAATGACCATAACGGGACTTACAATCCCGGCTCGGACTGCAGCATCACCAATAACAAGGCCTCCAACAATACCAATCGTTTGACCAATTGGACGAGGCAGACGAATTCCCGCTTCCCTTAACAATTCAAATGTAAGTTCCATTAGGAATGCCTCGATAAAACCAGGAAACGGTACACCTTCACGAGTTCCGGCAATGGACAGAGCAAAAACAGTAGGGATCATGCCTTGATGATATGAGACCATGGCAATATATAGCCCTGGCAAAAAAACAGCCATAAAAGCAGCAAAATAACGAAGCAACCGAATAAAACTGCTAATCTGCCATCGATCGTAATTATCTTCGGTTGACTTCATTAAATCACTGAAAGTGACAGGCGTCATTAACACAAAAGGAGTTCCATCAACTACAATGATTACTTTTCCACTTGTTAGAGCGTCAATCGTTTTATCCGGTCTTTCTGTTCGTAATACTTGTGGAAAGGGGGACAAAACGTTTTCTTCTATATACTGCTCTATCACCCCTGTCTCCGAAAGAAGATCTAAATCAATACAGGAAAGACGATAACGAACTTCTTCAACAAGGTCCTGATTCGTAATTCCCTTCAAATAAACAATCGCAAAATCGGTTTTTGACCTTCTGCCAAGCTGGCCAAATTGCACAGTCAAATTTGGATCGCGTAACCTCCTGCGTATTAACATCACATTTGTATGAAGAACTTCGTTAAAACCATCACGGGGCCCTCGAACGATGACCTCACTTTGGGGTTCCTCAATGCCACGATGTTCAAATTGCCTTGTGTCAAACAAAATTAATTTATCAATACCATCTATAACAAGAAGCGTTTCACCTGACATAAGTCCTAGGATCGCTTCATCAAACGTAGAAGCTTCCTTAACTTCAATAAACGTCACGACTTCGGTTAAGATATACTCTACCATTTGTTTCGGTGTATACCCTTCTTCTATCTTAGCAAAGTAAATGAGTGGTCTAATAATCCGATCTTCAATCCCAGAATCAAAGGCCAGACCATCAACAAAAAACAAACTCGCTTTTAACCGTGAATTAATCTTAAAGTCTCTTTGAACTATATCATCGCTTTCTCCAACGGTATTATTAATCGTTTCAACCATCGATCCAAGATCCTTCGATAGTTTAATCTTATATTCATCATTTTTTCGTACTTTCTGTTCATTTAACCTTCGTAAAAGCCTTCTATACATAAATTCACCTCAATTCTGTTCTAACTCTTTTTGCGTCATATGGTGACGTATTTTGACTTTTGCTTCTACTTGTATCTTAGCATCTCGAAACACACCTTCTGCTCCGTCCCAATTATCTTTCACCTTTTCCCAATATGGAAAGTTATTAATTCGAACGTTTTCATGCAGTCCAAAAATATCTGTATAAAATTCTGTCTGCATTTTTTCAATGATTTTCGTGGCCTGCCGCTCTATCTCGGCAGCCACCTCTTCCTCAAGTTTTAACAATGTATCAACCGAGGATAACTCAATCCCATTAATCCAGTTTTCAACAAAAAAACCTTCTGCTTTGATTGTGATGCGAAAAATATCTTTCCCATTATCATGTTGATATTCTACTTCTGTATCTGCATCATCGTTCTCATATACAAACGGAATTTGATCAGGTCCGTAAAATGCTTCTATTGTTTCATTTTCTATATTGCCGCTCACCCAGTCATATCCAAGTACATCATACGATCCGAGCCAGCCAATCATTTTATTATCTGTTCCACGAAACACAGCTGCACCCTCTACTTTAAATTCATTTTTCGTCTTAATAATTCTTGGAACAATGTAGCTGGTATGATTGATCACCCTATTTATTAAATCCCCTACTTCTAATGGAGTTGGAATAGAGTGGCTTCTATTAGCATTCTCACTGATCATGTCAATCGATAGTGCCGGCATCATCTCTAAAGGTAATTTCTCTTCCAAAATTTCATAGCCTTTGCCTTCTGCAATTAACACAAATTTATCTCTTCTCATTACATGGTCCCGGGCAAAAAAATCGATTAGATGCTTAATAATTCCATCACGGGCTAACTCCTCATTAATAATAAGCACTTTCAAATGTTCTAAGTTCATCGTTCTACTTCTTCTCGTTGAGAAACTTCGATTTATCATAAAGTTTGTCATCCCAACAGAGCGGATATTAAAAAAAGGGCCTTCAGCTTGCCCACCTGCCTCTTCTCCCCCTGCTTCGATTTGACCCGGTATGACAACATGATAGGTCATTTGAAACATTTCCTTAGGCAAAGTCCTGCCTGTCTCTTTCAGATACGTTTCTTTTATTTCATCATCATCTACTGGATCCAAGGCAACAGCGAGAACGAAGCCTAGCTCTTCAATTTCTTGTAAATCCCAACAACCTGTTAGGAGGCTTAAACAAATAAAAAGGACTATTGCTCTCTTTGCCTTCATTTCGATATCCCCTTACCATGCTGTTGATTCCTTTTCCTAAATTTCCTGATTCCAACTTTCATGTATCCGATCACAAGAGAAAGTAAAATAAGCGCTGCACCCGCATAACTTACTAAATCGCCCATTGTAAACACTTCTTGAATGGAGTTTGGAATAAAAGCAATTAGATAAGCAAGAAATGTCACAATACCTGATACCCATGTACTTTTTTTTACTTGGAAGAGATCTTTTTTGATGATTTGAACAGCCAAAAGCTGAATAATCGCCATCGTATTAAAAATAGCCATGATCCAAATGACAATCATAACAGGTTCAAAACGCTCAATTAGTCCCTCTACAATTTCAACTTCTTTCGCTAACGCAACAGTAGGAAATACTGTAGCTATTGAACCAGTAACAGATAAGGTCATATAAGAAACAATCACAATTAGTGTGTACAAAATAGTGACAAAAAGGATTCCCACATTTAATGGCCACGCACGCAAATTACTCACTTTCATATAGGCAAGCCAAAAAAACAGTAACTCTATTCCTAGAAAAGCGAACATCGTCGGTTCTAAAGCTGATAGTACTGGCATAATTCCTTTTGGCAGGACTGGTAGAATTTCGTTAAATGTCATATTCTCTATGTTAAAAATCATTAAAACAAAGTACACAACAAGAATAAAAGGGACAAACATTAAGTTTAAATGGATTATGCCTTGTACTCCCTTTGAAACCGCATATGTGGTTGTTAGCAATATAATAGCTTGTGTGATCTCTGGTGGTGTTCGGTCAAGTAAAAACATTCTCACAATAATAGTCAGTACACGAGCTTCATAAGCTAAGTAAGGAATAAAATAGAGAACAAATAGGACTGCTAACAGTTTTGCAATCCATTTCCCTATTCCCTTTTCACCGATAAACTCTAATAGATTTTGACCAGGAAACTGTTTCTGAAGCTGGACAATGAGATAAACGATCCCCATAACAATCCCACCACTAATCAAAACGGAAATCCATCCATCTGCTGTATCAAGAATCTCAGCTAATGTGCGTGGTAACGTTAGCACTCCTATTGCTAATAACATAGCAATCAACGTGACTGCCATCTCTACTGGAGAAATACGGTAATGATCTTGATTTATCACTTCCAATCCCCCTCCTTAGCTCTGATTTTCACTCTTCGTTTTCTGCAGGATCTGTTTTCTTTGCTTCTGATTCTCTTCTTTCATCCAAGGAAGCTTTAATAGTTCATTGATCTTTGTAATTCCATATTGAAAAGCATAAATAATCACCATCGTTCCTATTGCTGTCACAAGTACTCCTTTTTCAGGCATAAAACCAAAAATTCTATCTATAATTTCTTCCATTTCATCACCCATATTTTAGTTGAGTTGGTTTTTTTAGCTTTCGCGTTCTTTATGTAAAATATGTTTCATTTTTACATAAACAAAAAGAGAAGCAGAAATCTGTAACCAATTCTGCTTCTCTTTATCTTTACTGCAACACGCTATTTTCAATTTGCTTTAGTTGATAGAAATATCCTTTAGATTCCATAAGCTTAGAAAAGCTCCCAACTTCAACGACCTTCCCTTGATCCATCACAATGATCTGATCCATCTTCTCTAGGCCAGCTAGCCGGTGACTAACAAGGATTACTGTATCTTTTTTCGCTTGAGTAAAAAGACGTTCATACAGACGTTGTTCCGTCCATGAGTCTAAGGAAGAAGTTGGCTCGTCAAGAAGCCATAAGTTTCCTTTCTTTGCAACGGCACGGGCCATCGCAAGCCTCTGCTTTTCACCACCAGATAAGTTTTGTCCTTTTTCCAACACCATATCATCCAAATTCATATAAGGTAATTGAACATCAACTAATAGTTGGCTCAGATCTTCGGCTGTCAAAGTCTGATCAGATAACAATAAATTGTCTTTAACCGTACCGTAAAAGAAATGACTTTCCTGAAGGATCACATTCGCTTTTTCCCAAATTATTTCTTGCTCAAACTGATTTATAGGTACTCCATCAATCAATATTTCTCCCTCTGCATCAAATTGCTTTAGGATCAACTTCAATAATGTTGACTTTCCCGACCCACTTGGGCCAACAATAGCTGTCTTTGATCCAGAAGGAAAACTTACTGTAACGTCTGTTAAGGTGTTACGCTGATCTTTCGAAAATGAAAAACTTACCTTTTTAAATTGAATGGCAGGTGAAGCGTACAAGCATTGATCTCCTTCAATAGAGTGTGAACTTTTTTGCTCAGTCTGATCAGCAACCGAATACAATCTGTTAGCCGCCCTCTCACTTTCCTCATAATGAATGGGAAACAACGCCATTGGTACCGATTGTTCAAACACAATGAAACTAATCATAACAAGCATCGCTAAAAAAAGACCATCTAATTCTCCACCAGCAACTAAAAGTGCACCAATAGCTAGTACTGACCAAGAGACAAGTAACGAAACTGCCATATTCAATGATTGATAGGAAATAGATTGGATACCAGCTTGTTCTTGCTCTTTAATATAACGATTCGAAGACGCAACAAGATGTTGTTCTTTTTCTTCGAGTTTTTGGTGAATCGTTAACTCTCGGAATCCATAAAACCATTCAGCGACATCCGTTGATAACTTTGATCGTTCCTCTAGAATTCGACTGCTCACTTTTTTTTGTTTCTGAGCAAACCAAGCAGGAATAATAATCGCGGTCAATATAAGACCAACAAGTAAACAAATGACAACTTGAAGCGAATAAAAAGAAACGAATACAATTGTACTTAAAAATACTAACACCATCACAATTGGCGGATATAGGACACGAAGAAAGAAGTTCTGAAGACTTTCAACATCCCCTACAACTCGTGATAGCAAGTCACCACTACGATATTTTTGGAACAAAGATGTTCCTATTCGCTCTAATTTTTCATAGAAGTAAACACGCAAATCACTCAACATCGTAAACGTGGCCCTATGTGAATAATATCGTTCAGCATATCGACTAAGAGCACGTATAAAACTTCCAATTTTCACTACAGCCACCATCGCAATCAATACATACATTGGGGGCTCTAGAGCAGCTTGTGAGATTAAATACCCATTTGCCGCAAATAACCCAACTGCAGTAATACCTGCTAAAAATCCAAACAAAACAGATAATACAACGTCTTTCTTATCCTGAATCATATTTTTTACGATATGGGTAAGCTCACTCATCCCTGCTCCTCCTTCCCTTGCACACTAAACAATTGACGATAATACTCAGATGTTGCCATGAGTTGGTCATGTGTCCCTTCTGCTAACAGCTCTCCTTTATCAAGCAACAAGATTTGATCAGCAAGCTTGATTGTCTGCACACGGTGTGCAACTGTTATAATTAGGGACGTCTTAGTCAATCTCTGAATCGATTCATGAAGATATCGTTCTGTCTGTAAGTCTAGACCTGTCGTCGGTTCATCAAATAGAACAACTGATGGATTCTTTAAAAAGGCGCGAGCAAGAGCAATTCGCTGCTTCTCTCCCCCTGAAAGGCCTCTTCCACCTTCACCTATTACCGTATCATATCCATCATGCATGGACTGAATAAACTCTCTCAACCCTGCTTGAACGGATGCTCTTTCGATTTCCTCCTTCGTTGCCTGAACTCCTAGAGAAATGTTTTCTGAAATCGTTCCTGCAAACAAGTATGGATGTTGTGTAATATAACTAATATGCGAGAACCATTCCTGCCTTTTGTACTCAAACAAGTGATGCTCGTTCAATACCACACCACCACTTTGTGGAGGCAGCAGTCCAGCAACCACATTTAATAACGTCGTCTTTCCCGACCCGCTTTTCCCAACGATTGCTACTTGGCCAGTTGAAGGGAAATCACTCCTTATTCCTTTTAATCCAAAATCACTTGATTCATAGTCATACGTTAAATTGTTCAACTTGATTGAAAGTGGTTTCTCTACTGAACGCGTCCCCCACTCTGCTATGCTTTCTTTATTCTCCAATTCCTTTTCTATCTTTTCCGCAGCTCCTGTACTACTTCGCCCCGAATGAAAGGCACTTCCTAGTTCCTTAAGCGAATTAAAGAATTCAGGAACTAACAACAAAATGAAAAAAGCTGTAAAAAAGCTAATCTGATTAAAAACAACGAGACGTAAACCAAGCTCTAGCGCAACAAGTCCAATGCTTAACATTGAAATAAACTCAAGCATTAAAGACGACGTAAATGCTACTTTTAAAATTTCCATCGTCGTGTCACGAAAATCGAGACTGCTTTTACGAATGACTTCTTTGTAGTATTTGGAACGCCCATATAATTTTAAGCTTTCAAGGCCTTGTACCGTATCAAGAAAACGCCCAGAAAAAGCTTTTAGGCTATCTAACTTCTCCTCCGACTTTCGTTGCGTCATGCCTCCAACTATAGCCATAAACAACGGAATAAACGGTGCTGTCACCAAAATAATCAAACCTGAGTAAACATGTTGGCTAAACACCACTATTAAAATCATAAGCGGAACAATCGTTGTGATTATCCGTTGTGGAATATATTTGCTAAAAAAACTGTCTAATTCATCAACCGCATCCAACATCACACTCATTTTTGAGCCCGACTGTCCTTTTGTCGAAGCCATAACCGTACGGCTTCCATATGAATGCAACAGCCGCTCTCGGTATTTTTTCTTTACTCTCGCAGCCATTTCCACACCGATCTTGCCGCTTAAATAAGATAAAGATGCCCTAACAAGCAGGACACCTAATAAAACAAATAGCAACGGTAGAATTTGATCAAACGTTTGTTTATTTAGAAATAGGTCATCAACAATAGAGACGATCAAGTACGCTTGTGATATTACAACGATACCAAGAGCTATCGCTATGACATACAATGCGTAATAGCGCCCTTTCTCAGCTAATGCTAGCTTTTGAAGTGACTTCATCAGTTAGTCCTCGTACTTCGTGCTTTTATTTGCTACGAAAAAGGAAATAACCATGGCCAGCACAGCTACAAGAAGCGGTGCGTAAAACAACAAAAAGTTGTGCATTTTTACTTCCTCCTTATTTGCCACTTTGAATATATGGCTTATTCATAATAAACAATTTAAACACTAAATAGAGCGACGGAATTAAAAGCATCAAACCTAAAATAAACACTGTGATGAGTGCATAAGCCATCGTTTCGTTTGTAAAGCTATCATAGATCGTTAAGTGTGGATACAGTAAATACGGATACCTTGATACGCCATAAGCATAAAATGCTAACGCAAACTGAAGCACCACGAAAATAAATGACCAGCCGTAGTTTCTCGTTTTTAAGAGCCATAAACTGAGCAAGAAACAAATAAACGACAAGGCAAAAAGCCACCAAAGTGATACGAGTCCTTCAAAGTGAGCTGGGTTATGCCATCTCATCTCAACAATAATCCCTAAAGCAGTCACAATCGTCGGGAAGCTCCAAATCCATGTGTACTTCTTAAATAGCTTCAAAGCCTTTTTATCCTGAGCAACAGACGAATAGTAAGCTAAGAAACTTGCTGAAATAAATAGAACACTTACTAGACTGAGGACAACAATTGACCAAGCAAACGGGCTTGTAAATAATGCCACATAATTAAGTTCAATACGTCCAGAAGCTGTTTCACGGATGAATCCACCTTGTGAAACAATTAATGCTGTTGTGAGCGATGCCGGGATGAGGACACCGGTCACTCCGTACATAAGTGTGTAACCGACATGTCCTTTTGTCCCATATGTTCCAAATGCATAGTAACTTCCGCGAAGGGCAAGCAAAATAATCGAAATGCTTATCGGAATTAATAGCACTGTACCGAAGTAATAAGCTGTCTGTGGGAAAAATCCTATCATCCCAACAAAGAAAAATACTAGAAATACATTCGTGATTTCCCAAACAGGCGATAAATATCGCTGGATGACAGTATTAACAATATGATGCTTCTTGGTAACGATTGTCGACGCATTAAAGAATCCAGCACCGAAATCAATCGATGCTACAATGACATAGCCAAATAGGAACAACCATAATACCGATATTCCTATCACCTCAATTGTCATTTCGCAACACTCCTTTGTTCATCTGCAAGCTTTTCTAATTCTCGCTCCACTGGATTCTTTTTAAACATCCGTGTTAACACAACAGCTGTACCAATCATTAGAATTATATAAAGAATCGCAAACGCAATAAACATTACCCATACATACGGTGAATCAGTTGCTCCTTCTGCCGTAGTCATAAATCCACGCATAATCCAAGGCTGACGCCCGACTTCTGTAAACCACCAGCCCGCCTCAATCGCAATCATCGCTAACGGACCAGATGCAACAAGAAGGATGCGGAATAAACGCGTCTTAATGACAGCCCATCCACGCCATAGAGCAAACCAATAAAACAGTGACAACACAGTTAACCAAATTCCTATCGTCACCATAATGTCAAAGAAATAGTGGACAACAAGTGGTGGATGATACTCTTCGGGAATATCATTTAACCCTGTTACGACTCCAAATGGGTTACTGTGGACAAGCATACTAAGAGCATATGGAATTCGAATCGCATATTTCACTTCATTTGTTTCTGTTAAGACACCATATAAAACAAGTGGAGCCTCTCCCTCTGTTTCAAAATGCCATTCAGCAGCAGCTAGTTTTTCTGGTTGATATTCAGCTAAAAATTTCCCTGATAAATCACCAACAAGCGCTGTGGCAATTGAGAAAATAAGAGCAATTTTCATCGTTAGCGCAAGGGCTTTACGATGATATTCATGACGGTTTCCTTTCAACAAGTGATAAGCCGCAATGGACGCCAAGACAAACGCTGTTGTCATATAAGCAGATGTCAACACATGAGCCACTTTCGTTGGCATGGCTGGATTAAACATCGCAACAAGCGGTTGGATATTCGTTAATTGACCATCAACTAACGTGAACCCTTGTGGTGTATTCATAAAAGCATTTACTGACGTAATGAATAGTGCCGACATAGCCGACCCTAATACAACTGGAGCTAGTAAATAAAAATGACGCTTCGGGTTTTTGAATCGGTCCCATGTATACAAATAAATCCCAAGAAAAATCGCTTCAAAGAAAAACGCGAACGTCTCCATAAATAGCGGAAGAGCGACAAGTTGTCCCGCAAACTCCATAAACCGCGGCCATAAGAGAGCTAATTGCAAGGCAATCGCTGTCCCTGTTACGACACCAACAGCAACAGTAATGACATAACCACGTGCCCAACGTTTCGCTAATAAAAGATAATGCTCATCCTGATTTTTTAATCCAAGCCAATGAGCAATTGTTATCATAATCGGAACACCGACACCGAGTGTGGCAAAAATAACATGCACAGACAATGTCAGCATCGTTAAATATCGACTAAATTCAACTGAATCCATTTCTCTCCTCCTCTTCTCTAATGTGAAGATATTGTTATTGTATAAGCAAAATGTATGTGAATTACATCACAAATTGAACGATTTCGTTACAGAAGAGTGATGAATTTTTGACAATTACGCCCCGAAGAACAGAAAACAACCTTAAGACCTGGATCTTAAGGTTGTTCTTACGGACTTTAACTAGCTAGCTTGCCGAATACTCTTCTTTTCTTTTTTTATTCCGTATACTAATAGAATGATTCCACTAACAACTAAAATCGGTTCAATAATGTCAGCTTCTGGACCATGCGTCAATCGATGGAGTTCAAAAATCCAATGAATAACGACGATATCAAAACTAGCAAAAAATCCTGAAGCAGCTATTACACCATGAAAGAAAGAGGACGAAAATAATTTTGCACACACAATATAAAATACGATTGTTGCTATCCCAGCAAATAGCAAGGCACCGATGCGTTCTCCAATTGTCGTAGCCGCAAAGCCAAAAGCATTCACATTGTCTGTATGAAAGAGCCAGTCTGTATATAATACGCCGATTAGAAAGTCTATTAACCTACTCATCTATGCTCTCCTTTACGTTTTTCTACTACTAATATGGACGTAATTAATTTGTTTAATACTTCTCGTCAGAACTATGCTATTTTGAGAGATTTCTAAGACTGTCTACAAAAGAAAAACGGTGCGAAGCTAAAATCCTCCGCACCGTTTTTGCTTTATTACTCTTTTTACATGCATGTAATCAAAACCCAATATTCTCCAAATACAATCCATTTGCATCAGCAAAGCCAGCTAAGCTCCGATCATTCGACTCTAACATCGTTTTTATCTCTTCAGGCTGCACTTCACCTAATCCAACATGAATCAACGTTCCTACCATTTTTCTAACCATATTATACAAAAAGCCGTTTCCTCGAATTCTTATATTAATGAATCCAGCGTCTTCCTCAATCACAATAGAATAAATATGTCGTACCATCGATTTTTTCTTCGACTTTGCATTAGAAAAAGCAGTGAAATCATGCTCACCAACAAAATATTGAGCTGCTTCCCTCACTTTTACTACATCTAGCTTCTTTTCAACATGCAGACTATGTTTTCGCATAAAAGGATTCGGATAGCTCTCATTCCAAATTTTATACAAATACGTTTTATCCTTTGCATTGTATCTAGCGTGAAAGCGGTCATGAACCGAAGAAACGTCTGTAACACTAATATCCTGTGGTAAATAACGATTCAAATAATTTTGGATTTCAGATTCTGCCATCTTTTCAATTAACTTAACATTTGCTACTTGAGCGAGTGCATGTACACCTGCATCTGTTCTACTAGAACCAATAATTTCGATATTTCTCCCTACCATTTCAGATAAGACATTTTCGATTTTCCCTTGTATCGTATTTTCCGTATTCCCAAGACGCTGCCAACCTTTATACCTGGAACCATCATATTGGATGGTTAACTTGTAATTATTCATTTGCTTTCTCCTTCATTTACCCGTAACGTTCCTATTCTAGTATCTCCCTTTTTCAAGCATCTATATTCACGCTTTACTCCCTCGAGCCCATTTAATGTTTTCATTATGTTTTAAAAGCATAAACAAGACAATGAGAAAAGCTGAGACAACTGCCATTTTTTCCTCGTAGCCTATATATTGGTACGGAACAACTAGAATCGCAGCAACTCCCGTCAATAAGATGTACTTTTTAAAAGCTAATCCTAGTAACCACAACACACCAATAATGAGTAAAGCAACCGGTTCTGTTGCTAAAAAGATCCCTAAGCTAGTAGCAATGCCCTTTCCACCCGTGAAATTTAAAAAGATAGATTTCAAATTTCCAATAATGACACACAATGCAATGACCATCGTTTGACCACCACTAAAAAATTGTGCAGCAAACGCAACCATCACGAACGCTTTACTCACGTCACCAATTAAGACTAAGAAAGCCATTTTCTTGCCTAAGTTTAAATAAACATTGCTTGCACCTATATTTTTTGTACCTACTGCTTGAATGTCTATGCCTTTAAGTTTAGCTATTATTTTACCAGTCGGAATTGAACCAACAACGTAAGCGATCACACAGAACATTAGAAACAACATCATCCAAATACCTCTTTTCCAATATTCATTTCTACTATTCTAGTATAAACGATGTCGACGTTATCGGATATAACCTTTATAAAAGATGAAAGACTTGCCAATTAGCGTTATCAGTTCGTGAAGGTCTCTTTAACTCTGTTTATGTGCTGTTCCCCTTGGTTCAGGACATAAAGGCCACTGAAAAAGGTCAAAACCGTACCTTTTTCAGTGACCTCTCTA
The DNA here is from genome assembly GCF_036663575.1 of Halalkalibacter flavus. Lineage (NCBI taxonomy): Bacteria > Bacillati > Bacillota > Bacilli > Caryophanales > Bacillaceae > Halalkalibacter > Halalkalibacter flavus. Next base: position 22,094 of record NZ_JAWRVK010000009.1, on the reverse strand, counting down.
ATAAACGATCGTTTGTTCAAACAATGACTTGTGATACAATATTGTCTATTACATGTGTATTATGGAAAAAATATAATACACAATACATATAAGAAAGGGTGAAATATATGGAACATAATTCCTCTAATTTTATTAGAAATATTATAAAAGAAGACTTAGAGTCAGGTAAGCGAAATCATGTAATCACTCGTTTCCCACCAGAACCTAATGGATACTTACATATCGGTCATGCCAAATCGATTGTCATCAACTTTGATTTAGCAGATGAATTTAACGGAAAGACGAACTTACGCTTTGATGATACCAACCCGTTAAAGGAAGACTCAGAGTATGTTCATGCAATTAAAGAGGATGTCCAATGGCTTGGTTATGATTGGGATGGGCTATTTTTTGCTTCGGATTACTTTCAAGAAATGTACGAAAGAGCCGTCCTACTTATTAAGAAGGGAAAAGCCTATGTCGACGATTTATCCCCAGAGGAAATCCGAGAATACCGTGGCACGTTAACAGAGCCTGGTAAGGATAGCCCTTATCGCGATCGTTCGATTGAGGAAAACTTAGACTTATTCGAACGTATGCGTAAAGGTGAATTTGAAAACGGTAAGAAAGTATTACGAGCAAAAATTGATATGAGTTCTCCTAATATTAACCTGCGCGATCCTGTTATTTACCGCATTTCTCACGCAGAACATCATAACACAGGAGATCAATGGTGCATTTATCCAATGTATGCATTTGCACATCCATTAGAGGATGCCATTGAGGATGTCACACATTCAATTTGTACAACGGAATTTGAAGATCAACGTCCACTTTATAATTGGGTTGTAGAAGAATGTGAAATGGAGAGCACACCCCAACAAATTGAGTTCGGTCGTTTAAACATTACAAATGCTGTTATGAGTAAACGTAAGTTAAAACAGCTAGTCGATGAAGGGTTTGTTGATGGATGGGATGATCCGCGCATGCCAACGATCTCAGGTTTACGAAGAAGAGGATACACACCAGAGGCCATCCGTACGTTTGTACGTGAAACAGGTGTTTCTAAAGGGTCTGGTCATGTTGACTCTCAAATGCTGGACTACTTTGTACGAGAAGATTTAAAAATGAAAGCACCTCGTACAATGGGAATCCTTCGTCCATTAAAAGTCGTGATTACAAACTATCCAGAGGGACAAGTCGAAATGCTTGATGCTGAAATCAACCCTGAGAATCCAGAAATGGGGACAAGACAAATTCCATTCTCAAGAGAGATTTATATTGAACAAGAAGATTTCATGGAAAATCCACCAAAGAAATACTTCCGTCTCTTCCCTGGGAACGAGGTTCGCCTAAAACATGCTTACTTCATCAAGTGTGAAGATGTCATTAAAGATGAAGACGGCAATGTCGTAGAAATCCATTGTACGTATGATCCAGAAACGAAGAGCGGTTCAGGATTCACTGGTCGTAAAGTAAAAGGAACCTTACACTGGGTGGAAGCAACACAAGCGGTGCCAGCTGAGTTCCGTTTATATGAACCATTGCTTTCCACTGATGACCCAGAAGAGTTAGAAGAGGAAACAGAAAAAACATTCTTAGATCAAGTTAATCCTAACTCTCTACAAGTACTAAAAGGCTTTGTTGAACCAAACATGAATGATGTCTCTGCACAAGATAAGTTTCAATTTTTTAGACATGGTTACTTTAATGTCGATCCAAAAGATACAGCAAAAGATAACTTAGTGTTTAATTTAATTGTTTCGTTAAAAAGTTCGTTCAAACTATAGAAACTAAGGGGGTGTCAAAGGTCAAAAACAGACCTTTGACACCCCCTTCTTCTAAATAAGTGTTACAAACAGAGTAATCAACCGCAACTACTACTTTCACCCTCCTTTAAATAAAAAAACTACCTGTCTTAATTAATACATAGCCAGGTAGTAACACTTCCCTTATTTAAGCCTCGCTCTTACTTCGCCAAGCGGATCACATTCCATGAAAGCTTCGGTAGATTGGCTTCTAATTTACCACCATCGACTTTCGCATCTCCATTATTATGCGGAACAACATTTGTGCGATTATGCTGATTTGTCGCCTTAACCTCATCATGCTCAAGAATAATATGTTCAACCACTCGGTATCCTTCAAAACTTCTAACATCAGCATCAAGTGATAATACATCGGTTTGGTGTTTATTCACTGCAAAAATGGTGACAGTTTCACTTTCTTCATTATAAACAGATACTGTATCTAGATAAGGGACATCGGTAAAATCTTCACTATCATACTTAGGTGAAGAAACCATTGCATGTAATGCAACCCCTCTACCAAATACAGATGCGTGCATGTATGGATAGAAAATCGTTTGTGTCCAAGCCTCTCCACCATTTTCCGTCATGATCGGAGCGATGACATTAACAAGCTGAGCCAAACACGCAATTTTTACACGGTCAGCACGTTTGAGTAAGGAGATTAACATACTTCCAACTAGAAGTGCATCTTCAAACGTATAAATATCTTCAAGTTGCGGAGGAGCAACCGACCATGGCTCAATTTTCTTATCCGCTTCATTTGAATGGAACCAAACATTCCACTCATCGAATGATAGATTAATAGTTTTCTTACTTCGCTTTTTCGCTTTAATATAATCGGCAATTGAAATCACCGAATAAATAAACTGATCCATATCAAGAGATTGCGCTAGATAGTTTGCTAAATCTTCATCACGGTTCCCATAATACGTGTGCAATGAGATAAATTCAACGTGATCATACGTATGCTCAAGAACAGTCGCTTCCCATTCAGCAAATGTTGGCATTAGACGATTCGAGCTTCCGCAAGCGACCAATTCAATGGAAGAGTCAACCCATTTCATCGCTTTTGCCGTTTCGGCGGCAATACGACCATACTCATCAGCCGTGCGGTGACCAATCTGCCAAGGACCATCCATTTCATTTCCTAAGCACCAGGTTTTAATTTTATGCGGCTCCTTATAACCATGCTTAATACGAAGGTCACTCCAGTATGAGCCGGACGTATGATTGCAATATTCAACTAAGTTACGCGCAGCATCAATCCCTCTTGTTCCAAGGTTTACGGCCATATTTACTTCGGCATTGACCTTTTTTGCCCAATCCATAAATTCATTTGTTCCAATTTCATTGGTCTCTGTGGTTCTCCAAGCTAAATCTAAACGACGGGGCCGTTCTGCTACAGGACCTACTCCATCTTCCCAATTATACCCAGAGACAAAGTTTCCACCTGGGTAACGAACAAGCGGTACCTTTAATTGTTTTACAAGTTCGATTACATCTTGACGAAACCCTTGCTCATCCGCTTCTGGATGGTCTGGTTCATAAATCCCCCCGTACACGGCTCTCCCTAAATGTTCAATAAAAGATCCATATATTCGATCATCAATTTCACCAATTTTAAACTCTTTATCAATAGTCATAGTCGCTTTCATTATTGTAATCTCTCCCTTCCTTTAAAAAGCTTCATTTACCCTTACTTTTACCATTTAGCCGCACCAGGCATAGGGCAGCTTTTATTTTTTCGTTTGGCTTTATAGCTGATGAGCACCCCTGAATACTTACAAGTCGAACCATATTGCAAAGAGGTGCAATCGAGACATAACTGAACTCGCTTACTATACAAATCTTCATGAACAAACTCATCATCATCATGATCTTCAATACTCGAATCGGAATAATAGATAAGAGGTTCATCTGTAACGCTGACATTCCTTTGACATCCCTTGCAATCATTACTGTATTTCATCATCAACTGGTCTCCTTAATTCAATGCTAAGACAACTACAGACATCGGAGGCAGCGTGATGTCTAGTCCTTTACCGTCCAACGAAAATCCAGTAAATTCAACAGGTTTCACATTTTCACCATCTTCAAATGAATTATGAGCATCCATCTTATCAGCTGTTAAAATTCTACCGTTAACATTGGATATTTCTAGACCACGAATGTCAATGGTCACTTCTGCATCGTGTTTATGGTCGATATTACAAATACTTACATGCACAGTCCCTTCATCATTTTTTGAAGCGGTAAGACTGACTTGCGGAATGGTTTCGCCATCAAATTCATAATTGTTTGCCTTCATATCAATCGCTACCTTTGTTGCATCATGGTGTACCTTATACATTTCAAATACATGATAAGTAGGGGTGAAAATCATTTTCTCTCCCTCAGTTAACATCATAGATTGAAGAACATTCACTGTTTGAGCAATATTCGTCATTTGAACACGGTCACAGTGATCATGGAAAATATGAAAATGGAGACCGGCAACAAGTGCATCTCGAATGGTATTTTGTTGATACAAGAATCCAGGATTGGTACCAGGCTCTACCTCAAACCATGTCCCCCACTCATCAATAATCATGCCAATCCGCTTTGTTGGATCATATTTATCCATAATAGTTCCATGCTTACGAATTAACGTATCCATATGTAACGCTTTTTTCATCGTTACAAACCACTCACCTTCAGGGAATCCTGTTGCAGCCCCTTTCCCTGCCCAAAAATCACCAGGTACCGTATAATAATGAAGGCTTAATCCATCCATATAGCGCGCAGACTCTCGCATTAACACTTCTGTCCAATTATAATCATCAACATTAGCGCCACCGGCAATCTTGTAAATCTTGTTTCCATCATAGTCGCGAACGTACGTCTGATATCGACGATAGAGATCTGAATAGTATTCAGGACGCATATTCCCTCCACATCCCCAATTCTCATTCCCAACACCAAAATAGGTTAATTTCCATGGCTCTTCTTGACCATTCTCTCTTCGCCAATTTGCCATCGGTGACTCACCTTTGAATGTCATGTACTCTACCCATTCCGACATCTCTTGGACAGTCCCGCTTCCAACGTTTCCACAAATATACGGCTCACATTCAAGCATTTCACAAAGCATCATAAATTCATGTGTACCAAAATGATTGTTTTCAACTACACCACCCCAATGAGTGTTTACCATCCGTTTCCGATTTTCTCTTGGACCGACTCCATCTTTCCAATGATACTCATCAGCAAAGCATCCACCTGGCCAACGAAGAACTGGGATGTTAATGTTTTTTAATGCTTCCACCACATCGTTTCGAATTCCATTTGTATTAGGAATCTGCGAATCTTCGCCTACCCATATACCTTCATAAATACATCTGCCTAAATGTTCAGCAAAGTGCCCATATATATTTTTATTAATAATTCCCTGTTCTACATCTACATTTAAAATGGCCTGTTGCTTCATGTTACATTCACCTCTTAGTTTTTGGTTTTTCTTCTTATTTCAAATTACGTTTACGTACACGATAATAAATAAAAAAATAGTTCTGCGACTATATAAACGCATTTTCGCTACATTTAAATATATCGTGTACATAAACGTCTAAGAAATTTGTTATCTAGGGACTACATAGATCTTCCGCATCTCCCTTTATTATCACCACTCCTCATTTATCATTTTGTTAAACGAGGAGTGATGAAATTTCACTCGCAACTTTGAGCAAAAGTTATTATCCGCATAAATGACTATTCTTGCATATTTGCTTCAATTGTCTCTTGAGCATTTCTCAATGCCTCTTCTGCAGTTTTCGTTTGTTGTCTTAGTACATCATTAAAAATATTTGTACCAAACTCACTAGCTACACTAGGCGTGGATGGTGTAATATTTACTGAATTAATTTCATCACGAACATCTAATAATACATCAAAAATATTATCACCAAAGAATTGATAGAAGCTATTATCCTCCTTAAATACGTCATTATCCCATACATCCCAACGAGGAGGGTCAAATCCAAGGACAGTCCAAAGCTTTTCGTTTGCCTTTTCACTGAGCTTTGCATATGCTAAGAAATCTTTAGCAAGTTCTTCATCATCTGTTTGGTTTGTAACAACGGTACCCGTTCCCCCCATGCCAGCTGAACGGAATCCACCTTCTTCCCATGCAGGCAATGGATTTATAACCATTTTCCCTTTTAGGTCAGGCATGTTATCAAGGAAACGTCCCATATACCAAATTGGCATTGCTAAAGAAGCTACATTGCCTTCATTCATATGTGCATAAAATTCTTCTGCATGTGGTTCTCCACCTGGCGTAAGCTCAGCAATTTCATGGACATAAATTAGATCATGTAAAAACTGTAACACTTCAATATTTTCTGGAGCGTCTAAAGTTAAATTCCCATTTTCATCAAACCAATCTGAACCACGTTGGCTGACCATTTGATACATAGGTAAGTAATCATCAGTATGAACGGTTGTCATTACTTTACCTGTATTTTCTACCACTTGTTTACCAGCTTCAACATAGTCATCCCATGTTTGGATCGATTCGATGTCTACTCCTGCTTCATCCATAATTTCTTTATTATAGTACATTACAGATGCACCAACATGAGTAGGCATTCCGTAATATTGGCCATCTTTAGCATAGATATCGAAACGAGCTTCAATGAATTTATCTAGAATTGGTTCCACATGGTCATTCATTGGTAATAGTTGTGGTACCCCTTGGAGGTAGTTAGGGAAACGAGAAATTTCAACATCTGCTATATCAGGTGCTCCTGAACCTGATTGCAATGCTAGTAATAGATTGTTGTGCATTTGATCAAATGGATAGGTTTCTGCAACAAGTTTAAGTGGTCTATCAGGGAATTCTTCATTCCACTCAATGGCTGCCTCCTCAAATAAATCCACATGTTGACTAGCAAATGTCCAAAATGTGAGTTCTGTAGCACCTTCAATATCATTACCAACAATAGACGTTTCATCCGCATCACCTGAAGAGGAAGAACTACCACCACAAGCTACTAACACAAGCGTCATAACAACCCCAATAACTGTAAATAACAAACTATTCTTCGTCACCACAATCCCCCCTAATTTTTAATGAAATAGTATAATTATGAAAGCACCAAGAAAATACTATGAATATATCACCTCCCCCAAATACCTAACTGCTTCAGAAATGTTTCGTCATCCCTTTCATTAGCTAGTTTAAGAGGTTTGCTCATCTATTTTGACAAAAGTTTGCATAGAGAGCCACATGCATCCTATTGTAGCGAAGCTAACTGAAAAAAACGGGATCAATCCTGGAAAATCGAGTGACACATATATGACTGTAAAAACCATTACACCACTTGCCAGCGTATAGTGAATCTTCGTCAATCCAATAATGACTGCATTGCGAATATACGAAAACCATGTTGTTTGATAGTGTGCCAATAGCGGGAAAACCCATATAACAACGATGATATAGAAAAATAATATAAAGTAGAAAGCAAACGGAATAACAAATAACAGCTCTTCTCTTGAACGTTCTATTGCTAGATAATTTAGATAAAGAATTCCCCCAATTACGGTTAAACACCACCCTATCAAATTAGACCGTATGAACTCTTCTTTGTAGATTTGCTTAAAGGTTTTCCAAAGTTTTATATCCTTGTTTCCCATGATCAATTTTCTAGATAACCCTAATGCTGCTAATGTTGCTGGAAAGACTCCTCCTACAAATAAACCTAAGAGCGTGTAATAAAACCATAAGATATTAATTACAGCTAGTTGCACGATCCACCGAAGGATTCGATCAAGTGATGATACAATTTGAGCTCCATTCATATGCTGCCCACCTCTTTATTTACAATAATCCTTTTCCTTAACATCTCATAAGTGATTAGCCTTTTACTCCCCCAACTGTGAGACCAGCTACAAAATAACGTTGGAAGAAAATAAACAAAATAACTATTGGAACAATCGTCATGACAGAACCAGCAAGTAAAATATCATAATTGTTACCATATGGCGTTAATAGTGTCGCTAAACCAATTGGTAGTGTAAACATATCATTAGACCGTAACACGACTAATGGCCACAAGAAGTTATTCCAACTGTTTAGCCCTTGTAAAATAGCCATCGCTGCTAATGAAGGTCCCATAAGCGGAAGCATGATCCTAAAAAATATTCCATATTCAGTACAACCATCAATCCTTGCAGCATCCATTAATTCTTTAGGAAGTCCTAATGCATATTGTCTAAAGAAAAAGACAGCAACTGGTGCAACTATCGCCGGTAGTATAACGGCTGTATAGGTATTTACCAAATTTAGCTTAATCATTAATTGAAAAAGAGGTAACATTAATATTTCAAACGGAATCATCAAAATGATTAAGACTAGTAAAAAGAAAAAGTTTCGACCTTTGAAGTCATATACCGCTAACGCATAACCTACCATAGAAGAAAATAGTAGAGATAAGACAACAATGACTAACGATATCCAAACACTATTCCCAAACCATCTCCAATAGATTTCAGCTTCAGTAAAAATAAAGATGAAATTATCCAGCGTTAACGTACTAGGATCAAAGATTAAGCTTATCCCATTTCTCATTAAGTCCGTTGATGGTCGAAAAGAAGCAAGTGTTAAATTTAAAAGCGGAAATAAGGCAATAAATGCTACAACGGCAAATCCAATAGTAAGCAGCCATGTTAATAAAGGATTATTCTTTTGCTTCATTACTCATCCCCCCTTTTAAAAGCTCCAGTTAGAAACAGTTGAGTCAAGCTAATGACAAAGATGATTAACATTAAGACAACACCAATCGCTGCACCAAATCCCATATCATTCTTTTGAATACCTTCCTGATATAGATAACCAACTATCGTTAAACCAATATTCCCTGGTGAACCGGACGTCCAGAATACGAAGCTTTCTTCAAACATTCTAAATCCACCAATAATCGAAATGGTAGCAACGAAAATAGTAACCGGTTTTAAAAATGGCAACGTAACATAAAAGAATTTCTGTAGGGCACGGGCACCATCAATTTCTGCAGCTTCGTATAACTCTTTCGGTACATTTTGTAACGCTGCTAAAAAGTACAAGATATTGATTCCCATCCAGCGCCAAGATGCAAGAACAACCATTAGAAACATCCCCGACCAAGCGTTGTATCTCCAATCAACTGATTCAAGTCCAATCCAATTTAAAATTTGATTGGCTACCGCAGTATCACTTTCAGCAAACATTAAACGGAAAACCATACCTGCAACAATGACTGACGTTAAAGCTGGTAGAAATAAAGCCGTCCTAAAAAATATTCTGAATTTCACTACCTTCGAATTTAACAAGACAGCTAACAACATCGGCAATGAGACTAAAATAACAACTGTTAAAATCATATATATCGTAGTATTTTGTAATGCAGTGAAAAACGTTGGATTAATAATTCTCGTATAGTTTCTTAACCCAATAAATGTAACTTCACCAGGTAACACTCTTTGAAAACTCATAATAATTGCTTGAATAGCTGGGTATAACGACAATACTAAAAACGAGAGAACAAATGGTGAAATCAAGACATACGGCACGACTTTTTGAGAGTTTAAGAATGTAAGTAAACCTCCATTCCTCCTGTTTTTCACTTGGACGACTTCTGTTTTGCTATTCTTTCCAGTTTGTAACATAGGAACCCCCTCTATCTTTTTTATTTTCTGTTCAATACAAACACTAATGTACGTATTTGAACAATGGTGAATCCGCTTACAAAATTAGGTTTGACATCAACTCCAAGAAATATGGTGAAGCTTGTTTCAAATTCGTGTACGTACACGATACAAACGATAGGAAGTTCTTAATGGCGGGGCATCGTGTACGTACACGAAATAATTATCATGCATTAGAAAATGCCTACACATTTTCTAATGCATCAACTTCCGTGTACGTACACGAAATTATGTAACAGTAATCTTATTTTTTCTTCGTACATAAAAAGGGAAGAAACAAATGATTCCTTAGTACTGAAATTATCGTAACACCCTTTTTAACGACCGTCAACTACATTTAAAAATTTTCTGAAAAAGCATTAAATAGACTCACCTTTAATAATTTCATAATCTAGTAAAGGAGTAGAAACAAAATCCCCATGCTCAATTTTGTTTACGATGCTTTCTATCGCCCTTCTGCCGATTTCTTCAATTGGGTATTTAACGGTCGTTAGTCGTGGCGTGACATACTCTAATATATCAATATCATCAAAACCCATTACCCCCACTTGCTCAGGAATATTGACACCTTGTTTCTTAAGATAATGCATTACCTTTAACGCATAGAGGTCAGTCGAACACACAACAGCTACTTTTTCATTTTTGCTAAACGTTATGTTTTCTAACTCTTCAATATACTCAATATTCTTTATAATAAGTGGTTTAGATTGAATTCCATTTATTTCTAATCCTTCATAAAATCCATTCAGCCTCTCTTCCTGCGTGTAAATATTTGATTTCCCTATATATGCAAGAGGGGGGCTAATATAAATAAACTTTTGGTATCCTTTACCTACTATATAATCAATGGCATCCTTCATAGCTTGACGTTCTCGAATTCCTATATATTCCCATTTTTCGGAAACATAATTGAAAATTGTAATAATAGGAATATCAAATTTGCTTAAATAAGATTCGAATTGCTCTCCCTTATTCACTGAAAACAGGATAACCCCATCAACTTTTCCCTTTAAATAATTAATACAATCGATTTCACTTTCCGGCTTTTTGTCTGATAAAGTAATATTAACAAAATAGCCTAATTCTCTAGCTTTCACCTCAATCGCATTTAATAATTGAGCAAAAGATCGATTATATAAATCAAACAAGATGACCCCGATCGTCATTGTTTTTCCCATTACAAGACTTCTTGCCGTATAATCAGGTTGGTAGTTCATCTCTTTTGCTACTTCTAGTATCTTTTTTTTCGTTTTCTCACTAATTCCTGTTCGGTTATTAAGTGCACGATCGACCGTTCCAGCTGACACTCCGCAGATTGTAGCAATATCTTTGATGGTTACCTTCAATTTCTCTCCCTCCTAGTATTTAATAGATATGATTACTTCAATATTGTATATCTCACCTTTCGTTTGCACTCCTGTATTACATCTATTATTTAAAAATATACAACATTTCATAAAATAAAAAAACAATTAGCTTAGAAAGATAAACTTTACATTGTAAATTATCAATTTTCATACTTCTCACTTTTTGATCTATACAGGATTCAGTGCACAGCCAGAGGGACAGGTCCACTGATCCATGTGACGGTGAAGTATTTGAAGGACGCGATCGCAACAGGTGAAGTCGTGGAACCTTAACATTTATAATAGAAGTATCAAAAAGATGCAGACAAGTACCCTTGTCTACACCTTCATTATATAATGCTATTGCTTATACTGCTTTGTTGTCTGATTGCTTTTCTACTGCCGTTAAATTAGACTTTTTTTCTTCTTTTTCTTCATCACCGCTAGAAACAAGCTCTCTCGTTGCGCTCTTAAACTCAGTCAAGGTACGACCAAATGCACGACCGATCTCTGGCAGCTTGGATGGTCCGAATATGATCAGGGCAATGATAAGGACTAAAATTAAACCAGGAATTCCAATATTAGATAGCATAGTTGATGTTACCTCCTATTTATTTGCCTTTATTTCCATTAGACTTATTTCCTTTATCAAGGTTGTTCCCTTTAAATCCTTTAATTGCTACAACTGCCGGAAGCGGATCGACATCACCTTTACGTCTCGGCCAGTTTGTAGTCGGGTGCTGAACAGCTAAGAATAGTGCTTTTTCATCCGCAGTAAACCAAGGACCTGTCAATTCACAACCTTGAGGTCCAGAAGCGAATTGGAATGCCTCTCCTTCATTCTGACCATGAGTTGGAAGGACGAATAATCCGTTATTTCCATGCCATTCATAAACGCCTTTTCCAATATTGCTCTCAGACATATCTGTTACAACCCAAAGGTTCGCATTACTGTCAAACGTTAAATTATCTGGAGCAGAGAATCCGCTTTGGCGTCCACCTGCAGCGAAGATTTCAAACATAAACTCCATTGATTCGAAATCATCTTCTTTTTCAAAAATGCGTGTAATATGTCCATGAATGTTCCCGTGTACTGCGTTATTCGTATGAGCAATAAAAATTGAATTATCAAAAGGATTAATTTCTAAATCTTCTGGACGATCTGTTGGTGTACCGCCAAGGATAATCGCAGCTTCATGGGTGTTTACCATCACATGGGCTTGTGTAGCATTAGCAGGGAACATTTCGCTTAAGCTCTGAACAGTTTGGTCTCTCATTTTTAAAACACTTGGTACAGAGAAATTACTAGCATGTACTCTTTTTGCTACTTCAGCAGCATCTAATTTTACCCATCTACCTGCTCCTAAATTAGCTACATAAAGTGTGCCGTCTTCGAGTAATTTAGAGTTCGCTTGCCCTTTTGCAGGATCGAATTTGCCATTACTGATATATTTATAGACGCAAGCGTTTTGTTTATCATCGCCCATATATACCGCAATACGGCCACTCTTAGTAATGCCCATACATGTATTTTCATGATTAAAGCGTCCAAGCGCAGTATGTTTTCGTGGCTTGAAGTTTTTATCTTCTTCATCAAACGGATCCACTTCAATTACCCAGCCATAATGTTCAGACGGTAAGTTGGATCGTCTTGCTTGTGTTTCAAAGTTCTCTTCACAAGATAATAATGTATTCCATAACGTCATCCCACCAGAGCAGTTCGCCCAAGTACCAATTGCTGTTGTTGCACCACCAACCGAAGAGGTACCCTCAGCAGGTCCAGTTAACTCAAATGGTGTAAATCCAGTGATACGTCTTGCATATTTAGAGGTTGTATCCATCTTCCAAATCCCTTTATTATCCTTGTAAACCTCAATAATTGCTCCACCTTGGTGGTAACGTCTTTTTGTATCAATAGGAGTATTTTGCATGAAAGCAGGCATATATTGCTCTTTCATATACGTATCATTGATATACTCCAAGTTCACCCATAGTAAACCTCTTTCGTTTGATCCGTTAATTGGGAAGAATACTGTAAAGTCACAGTTAAATCCAAAAGTATCTCCTTTTTCGTTAATGACATCCCCATATGCTGCTAATACATCATATGAGAAGCCTTCTGGAAGAACTAACTCATCCTCCATCGTAGGCATAATCGGTTTAAAGAAGGCATGTGGTTTTGCTTGTGGACTTAATTTAATATCATCGAACCCAATAAGGTGGTCAGCCGTATGAGCAGCTTGTGCTACGGGTGCTAAAGTACCTAACCCAGCTGATGCAGCAGCTAAAGCAGCTGTCCCAGTTCCTAAATAACCTAAAAATTTACGACGATTCATGTTCATATTTGTATTTTCCATTTTTAATTCCCTCTCTACTTTTTTTAGTATTTATGTAATTGCTCGTACAATTTGTATTTTAATAGTGAATTATTAATTACCCGTGAAGCATTTTTAAATTATGCATTAACATTTTGTTAATAATGTAAAAATTTAGGCGAGATTGTAAAAAAAGGTAAACTGGTAAAATTTACATTTTCATAACAGTCTATACATAAACCATTAACAATTCTCTGTTAAATTTTTATAGAGTATTGGTAGTTTTAGGAATTAACTTTCAGGGTCTCTGATTAAGGGATCAGTAAAGTATTAATAGAATGGAGGTATTTAATATGTTAGCCAATATAGGAGTTCCTGGTTTAATTCTCGTAGTAATTATTGCTCTCATTATTTTTGGCCCTTCAAAGCTCTCTGAAATCGGAAAAGCCTTTGGAATTACCCTAAAAGAATTTAAGAATGCATCCTCTATTATGATGAAAGAAGGATTCTAAATGGAGAAAGAAGAATTGCATCTCATTGACCATTTAACAGAGTTAAGAAGTCGAATTATCGTAACGTTAGTCATTTTCCTTATGGCACTTATCTGTTCTTTTATTTTTGTAAAAGATATTTATCAATATCTAGTAAAAGATTTAGATGGAAAACTAGCTTTATTAGGCCCTGGTGATATTTTATGGATTTATATGATGTTAGCTGCTGTAGTTGCTATTGCAGTTACCATTCCAGTAGCCGCCTACCAGATTTGGAAATTTATTAAACCAGCTTTAAAAAAGGAGGAACAACGAGCAACTGTAGTGTTTATTCCTGGTCTTTTCTTCTTATTTATTGGTGGAATTTCGTTTGGGTACTTTGTCCTTTTCCCACTCGTCCTATCCTTCCTAATCAATATTGCAGGTGATCAATTTCAAACATTTTTTACGGCAGAACGATACTTTCAATTCATGCTTCACTTAACTCTGCCATTTGGCTTTTTGTTTGAAATGCCTGCTGTAGTGATGTTTCTTACTAAACTAGGAATTGTTAACCCGCAAAAGCTTGTAAAAGGAAGAAAAATTGCCTATTTCATACTCATCGTCGTTTCTGTTTTGATCACACCTCCTGATTTTATATCAGATGTTCTAGTAATTATTCCTTTATTAGTTTTATATGAAATTAGTGTTACTTTAAGTAAAATTGTTCACCGAAAAAGTAATAGTGTATCGGTCGAAGCGTCTTCAGCTTCAAGTTAGAAGGAGGGTTAAAAATGCTTTCAGTTTGTCCTAAACACGTAAAGAATGGGTTAGACGTTCTTGATGTTCCACATGTTTATAAGTTGGAACCAAGTGAAGATCAGAAAAAAACTTGTAAATGCCAATTTTGTCGTCTAAAAGCCCATTATAAACTAGATAGCTATTCAAATTATCCCAAAAAACAACAAGATAAACATTAGATAAATTCAATAATTAAAAGGCTGTTCCCCGGTTATATTCAATCCATCGGAACAGCCCTTTTCTTTATTAGTACCCGCTTAACAAACAGCATTCAACATGTGTTAAATGGTGTTTGTAGATAGAAGGATTTAGGGTGCTTACCAACTTATTCAATTTCGCTACTCAATTTAAGTAATTCTTATTTACGAAGATATTAGAGAGAAATGAAAAAAATGAGTTGCAACGGCAACTCATTTTTTTCATACAAATTCAACTGTTTATTAGTAATCAACCTACATTCCTAACTTTTACATCTTCATCTTCCACCATAACTTCTTTCGGTACTGCAAATAAATAAGTAATGATAAATGCAGCAGCAAAAATAATTACGGATACAACAAGGTAAGCAAGTAGCTGACTCCAATCATAAATGTACATTAAAGGCGAAAGAACGACTGCTAAACCATATGAATTCGCTTGAACATTCAATAAAGAGAGAATGGCACCTCCTACAGCGGAACAAGCAATCATAACATAAAGCGGTTTCGTACTATACCTCATTACTACCCCAAACAAGGCCGGTTCACTAACACCAAGTAATTGAGTCGCCGTCGCACTCGCTCCTGTAACCTTCACTGTGCTTTTCTTCGCTTTCACAGTAATTCCTAAACAAGTACCAGCATTCGCAAAACCATACATTGCACAAAGAGTAATTAAAGGGTTAAATCCAGTATTAGCAAGCATGGTAGTTTCAATCATAATAAATAAATGGTGCATTCCCGTCATAACCGCTAAAGGGTAAATAAAACCAATCATTAATCCGCCAATACCAAGAGGAATATCGATCAGTTGCGTTACAACTGTTACTAATCCCGCTTCTACAAAATGTAATAATGGTCCTAAAATAAGTAACCCTGTAATCATCATAGATAGCAAAACAAAGAATGGTGTAAAGATTAAATCTAATGCATTCGGCATAACAGCACGTAACTTCCTCTCAAGTTTCGCTCCAAGAAACCCTACAACTAAAGCTGTTAACACACTACCTTGATAACCAACAATCGGGATGAAACCAAAAGCGATTATAGGTTCTACCCCACTATTAATGTCTGCGACTGCATATGCATTTGGCAGAGCAGGAGAAACTAGCATTAACCCCAGTACAAAACCAATGATAGGCATACCACCAAATTTCCTAAAGGCAGACCAACATATTAAAGCAGGTAAAAAAGCAAATGCCGTATCTGTTAGGACTGCTGTTAGCGTTAAAAGGTACTCAGGAATATCATCAATACTCATGCCGATTAACCCTAAGAACGCATCACTTGTCAAAACACCTCTTAGACCAAGGAATAAACCCGTTGCTGCAATAATTGGGATAATCGGAATAAAGATATCAGCTAGCGTTCGAACAGCCCTCCTGATTCCCTTTTCCTTATTATGAGATGAGGATTCCTCTTTTGCTTGGTCATCCTCTTCATCAGGCCTGCCTCCTCTTAAAGCAGAATAGACTTTATTGACTGTTCCAGTACCTAAAATGACCTGATATTGACCTGCATTATAAAATACACCTTTTACTTCATCAATTTTTTCAATGGCCTCATCATCAATCTTTTCCCGATCTTTAACGGAGAAGCGTAATCTTGTTGCACAATGAACATACGATTCGATATTATCTTCACCGATGACTTCAATCAATTCTTTTCCTATACGTTCGTATTTACTTTCACTCATCATAACCCGCTCCCTTCTCTTGGAGTATTAGTGCTTGAAAAGGTTTTAATGAACATATTTGTTCAGATATGGTCGCTTTCTCTACATCGTAATTGTTTAATAGAACAACATAATTGCTATGCTCTAATTCAACTTTTTGATCGTCAGACGAAAAGTTGAAATAGCAAACAACTTCTTCAGTTCCAGACTTTCTTTTATAGGCCACAATCGTTGGATGATCCTCTAAAATAGGTTCAATCTCTCCATAAATTAAACACTCACTCGCCTCGCTCGACTGTCTAACTTGAATCATTTCTTTATAAAACTGCAAAATCGAATTGGGATCCTGCTCTTGTTGCTCGACATTAATCGTTTGGTAATTCTCGTTCATTCCTAACCAAGGCTTAACTTCTGAAAATCCACCATATTCCTTATTGCTCCAGTGAAATGGCGTTCTTGAATTGTCACGGCTTCGTAAATTAATAAAATGAAGTGCTTCTTCTTCACTATAGCCTTCTTCCATAGAACGATAATATTGATCGATGCTCGAGATATCATCAAACTCTTCAATACTTTTACGTTCAAAGTTCGTCATACCAATTTCTTGACCTTGGTAGATAAATGGAGTCCCGCGAAGATAGAAAAACATAGCTCCTAGCATAGTCGCTGAATAGAAGTTTCGGTTCTCTTCTTCTTTTATATACTTGCTAATCGATCTGTTCTGATCATGATTTTCTAAAAAGTTCGCTCCCCAACCAGCTTTTTGGATTTCCTTTTGACTCGTAAAAATTAATTTCTTTAAATCTAGGACATTCCAATCAATTCTTCTAAACCACTCACTTCCAGAAGCAACATCTAGGTCTGCATATCTAAAATCAAAAATCATTGAGAAGTAGCCATTGTCGCCAATGTAATCCCCGTATTGCTCATAAGGTACTCCAGGAGCTTCGCCAATCGTTACACAGTTATATTGGGAAAATGTCTCGTCATTTAACTCATGTAAAAATTCTTCAATTCCCGGCTGATTACGGGCCTTTTTTGTACATTTGACAAGTCCATCGACTCCATCAGCAGGAAGGTTATCATAGTTTTGATCTTTCTTAATAAACGTTATTGCATCTACTCTAAATCCAGCAATGCCTTTATCAAGCCAGTAATTCACCATTTTATATAGCTCTTCTCTGACTTCTTTGTTCTCCCAATTTAAATCAGGTTGCTTTACATCAAATGAATGGAAATAGTACTCATCTGTATTTTGCAAAGGCTCCCATACGCTTCCACCAAAAACAGAGCGCCAGTTAGTAGGAGGTTGACCATTTTCTCCTGATTTCAAAATATAATAATCTCTATACTTACTTGTCTTTGGATTCTGAAGTAAATCTTGAAACCATGGATGTTCATCCGATGTATGATTGATAACAAGATCAAGAACAACCTTTATCCCTTTTTCTTTCGCCTTATCAATTAACTCATCCAAATCTTTCATTTCTCCAAACTCTGGATTTAATTGATAATAATCTGAGATATCGTAACCGTTATCAGCCATAGGTGATTTGTAAATTGGACAAATCCATACCATCGTAATTCCCAAGGACTGTAAATAATCTAGTTTTTGCGTAATGCCTTTAATATCCCCTATCCCATCATTATTTGAGTCATAAAAACTTTTCGGATAAATTTGATAGATTACTTCTTTTTGCCACCATTTCTTTTCCATGTTGTTTCCTCCATTAGCTAAAGTCTAGTTGTGGTATCGGTTCCACATAACTTCAAAAAAAAGGTGAAGTTATAAATCTGTTAATTAATCCAATATTATTTAATTACATCCATACAAACAGGACAGCTACAACCACTGATAATTGCATGGTATCGGTTCCATATATAAGCAAAAATTTTTGTCTTGTTCCGTCTATTAACTTCACTATAAAAAATCCGTTTTGGTTATGGAACCGATTTCTGCTTTTATTATACTTTTGATTTTCAAACTCTGTCAACGCTTTCTTTTAAAATTACCGTATTCCAAAATTATACATACCATACAAGCACTACTCTGTAATACACTTATCTCAAGCTTCCCTTGTAAAAAAATACAAAGTGAAACAATTAAAAAGTTTCACTTTGTTGTTCTTTATTTAGGATTAACTTACACATTATGTCGATTGTCGTACAATTAACTCTATTGGAAGCTCGTAATTTCTTATCTCCATTTCTGGATTCTCTAGCATTTCAATCATCACTTCTATTGATTTCTCCCCCATCAGATCAACAGGTTGGCGAATGGTCGTTAGTTTTGGATCTAGTATTTCCGCAATCGGCTGATCATCAAATCCAATAACAGCAAGATCTTTAGGAATTATTAGGCCTTTCTCTTTTGCTGCAATGACAATTCCACCTGCCACTTCATCACTCCCGGTAAAAATAGCAGTCGGCCGGTCTTCCATCTCTAAAATTTGCCTTAGCACGTGTTTACCATCTTCAATCGTATGTTGATCAATGAAAATCCATTTTGGATTAATCTTAATTCCTACCTCACTTAGTGCTTTTTGAAACCCCTGATTACGATCTTTCCCTTTTCCCTGCTCATCAAACAAGCCGCCTGTACAGTATGCAATCTTTCGATGACCACGTTCTATTAAATGATTCGCACCTATATACGCCCCTTTAGTTTGGTTCAATCGAATCATAGGAGCTACCTTTTGGTTAACATAATCATTACATAACATAATTGGACCATATTCGTTATATGACTCAATAACGTTCCAATCATTTTCAGTCGAAGTCATGATAATTCCATCAACTTGCTTTGTTTTTAATAAATTTAAAAAGGCTACTTCCTTTTCTTTATCTTCATAACTTTGGCCAATCAACACTTGATATCCCTTTTCGGACGCAGCTTGTTCAATAGAATTTATTAAATGCGCAAAAAACGGATTCACAATTCTAGGTACAATCACACCTATCGTTGTAGTTAACTGCCCCCTTAACCTTCTAGCGGAAGGGTTTGGTATATAACCAAGCTCTTTCATCGCCTTTAGTACTTGCTCTCTCTTTTTGTCCGAAACGTACGGATGGTTATTTATCACACGTGAAACCGTCGTTTTTGATAATCCTGATAATTTTGCAACATCTGATATAGTAGCCACTTGTCGATCACTCCACTGTTTTTAGAACATGAAATCATTTTCATATAATTATTTTACTTTAATATAGAAATAGATTGCAATGGATAGTAGCTGTCATTATACACTGCCCCTCCTAAAACTCCTATCATTTTTTCTCTTTAAGCATTGAATACATCTTTAAAAATAACGATATTGATATAAACGAGATAATTGAAAAGCTAAAAAAAATGAGCAAAAACCTTAGTTGATTTACACTAACAAACAAGACGATAGCCGTTGTCATAATAATAATGAAACTTATTAACGGTTTAGCCACTGTAAAAAAGAGCGCTTTTTTTAGTACATCCGATACCCTTATGTCATAATGCACCATAACAGAAAAGGAATGGATCGTTACAACAAACAAGATCAATCCAATCCCAACAAAAACATACGTGACAAAGGGGGTAATATCACTAAAATAAAATATATCCCCGACTGTAACCACCCATGCCACCGTCAGGACAATTCCTATTTTTAAACTACTTTTATAATTTTCTTTGTAATAGTTCCAATAGCTTCTTATTACAGTATCCTGTTCTTTTTCCATCGCCCAATCACGACTCACTGCAAATAGAGCAGAAGTCGCAGGGAATACAACTAGAGGAGCAGTTACGGTTACGTATAAAACGATCAGTTTCGAGAAATCATAGGATTCGCGCATAATCGTATTAAGCACAACAATCCAGGCCGGAAACGTGAATGCGAGCCAGAATAAATTCGCAACGGCAAATCGAGAGATCCACTCACCGACCAGGAAGAAACCACTTATCCACTTTCCCATCACTTACTCCTCCTTGTTACTCCATTACTTTACTGCTCCTTCAGAAACACCTTTGATAATTTGTTTTTGCGCAAAGAAATAAAAGATAATGACAGGTATGATCGCGATTGTCAAACCTGCTAATGCTAAGTGCCACTGACGTGTATATTGGCCAAAAAACATAAACATTCTAAGCGGAATGGTCGATTCGGCATCACTTAAAATAAGAGACGGAAGTAAGAAGTCATTCCAAATCCAAATCACATTCAAAATCCCTACCGTAACAGATATAGGCTTGAGTAACGGAAAAATAACATGCCAGAATGTTTGAAACTTTGTAGCACCATCAATCGTCGCTGCCTCATCCAACGATTTAGAAATTCCAGTCATAGCACCGTGATAAAGGAAAATAGCAAGACTTGAACCAAACCCTAAATACATAAAAATCAATCCAAAACGATTGAGCATATCCACCTGACCAAATAATGAAATCAAAGGAATCATAACAGCTTGGAAAGGAATAAGCATAGCCGCTACAAACACGAGTAGAATAACCCCACTTGTTTTACTCTTATTTCGAGATAAGGCGTATCCAGCCATAGATGAAAAGAAGACAATAACAGCAATACTAATAACCGTTATAAGTAGTGAGTTAAAGAAAGATTGAACAAATCTTAAATCAATAAAAGCTTGAACAAAGTTATCGAATACCAACTCTGACGGTATTCCTAATACATCAGCAAACATATCACGTTTTGATTTAAATGCGTTTACAACCATTAAATAGAAAGGAGAAAGCCAAAGTAAACCTAATAAAAGACCCACAATTTGAAGCCAAAATAAATTTCCTTTTTTCCTCTTCATTATAAGTCCACCTCTCGTTTCTTATTGTAGTAGACTTGCGTGACAGCAATTGCCGCTACAATGATAAAAAAGATGATAGCCTTTGCTTGTCCATATGCCATTTGATTGCTGGTAAATGCTGTATTTACGATATTCATTGCTACCATTTCTGTTGAGTTAAATGGACCTCCATTAGTTAAAGATAAATTTTGGTCATAAATTTTAAAGGAGGTAGAAAGGGTTAGGAACATACTTATAGTAAAAGCTGGTGCCACTAAAGGAAACGTGACGTTACGAAAACGTTGGAACGCGTTCGCACCATCCACCTCAGCAGCCTCAAGTAACTCATTCGGTATGCTTTGTAAATAAGCAATATAAATGATCATGATATACCCACCCATTTGCCAACAAGTCAAAATAACAAGACCCCAGAAACCGGTACCCGGTGTTGATAACCAACCAGTTAACCCTGGTATACCAAGAGAATGACCAATGTCTGCAAATACACTAATAAAAATAAACTGCCAAATGAAACCTAAGATTAACCCACCAATTAAGTTGGGCATAAAAAAGATCGTACGAAGAAGATTACTCGACTTAAATTTTCTAGTCACAAGTAAAGCTAACCCTAACCCAATCACATTAAGCATGATAACCGTTACAATTGAAAAACGAAATGTAAACCAAATAGAACTAGTAAAACGGGCATCTTGAAACAATCTTAAATAATGATCTAAGCCAACAAAATGGTTATAGGTGAGCCCATTCCAATCTGTGAAGGAATAATACAATCCAATGAGCAAAGGAATGATTACGACAAGGCTTAAACTTAAAATAACAGGCGTTAAAAATAGCCAAAAAGATACATCACGGTTCCTCATTTTGTTACCTCCTCTAATATCAATGGGACATCACTGCCCTTTGATGAACGGGGGTGGGGGAAAAAGTGAGGTGTTTTTATTTTTATTAAAACCCCCAACAAAAAAAACAGGAGCTAAAACAAATTAAAAA